>NZ_JBPQTW010000004.1:0-110775 GCF_051386535.1 Streptomyces sp. URMC 127 | reverse complement strand
GGTCGGAGGGGGCAGAGGAGGCGGAGGGGCCAGCGGGGCCGGAGGGCCGGACGCGGAGGTTCCAGGGCGCGGCGGCACGTCATGCTAGGCCGCTGCTGACACTCCGGCCGGCCGCCATGCCGGCCGGCGAGCCCGGCAGCGAGTCCGGCGGCAAGGCCCTGCGTTGCCCCGCCCGTCAGGGCCGTCTTGGCCGAAAGTCCTGCTGAGGGCCGGCAGGAGCGCCACGGGGCGCCGGCTGAAGCAGGCTGGAGCAGGCGGCATGAAGAAGCCTTGCCGGACGCGTCAACCACCCTTACGTGTCATAGGGAACATTAAACCCTTGAACGCCTATTTAGGGTGAATCAATAAAGTTAGCGCTATTTCCCGGCATTTTGGCCACTCGATGCGTCCACCATGTGGCTCTGGGCTGCACCACCGGTGCCGGCTGCCAGCCGACCGAGCAGGAATTCCTTGCAAGAAAGGCCTGATCCGTGACATCGGAGCCACCCCTCCACGACAAACGAGCCATCGCCGTCGTGGGCGTGTCCTGCAGACTGCCCGGCGGCATCGCCGACATGGACGGCCTGTGGAGCGCCCTGCGCGAGGGGCGTGACCTCGTGACGGACATGCCTGCCGACCGGTTCGATGCCGACCGCTTCGTGGACGCCGGCATGCCGCGTACCGGCAAGAGCTATACGGCTGCGGGTGGATTCCTGACGGATGTCGAGGGCTTCGACGCCGCGTACTTCGGCATCTCGCCGAAGGAAGCGGCACACATGGACCCCCAGCACCGGCTGCTCCTCGAGCTGGCCGCCGAGGCGCTGGACGACGCGGGCGTCGACCCGGCGGTCCTCGCGGGCACCGGCACGGCCGTCTACGTCGGCATCTCCGACATGTCCTACGGCGCCCTGCAGCTGCACCTGCCGAGCAATATCGGGCCCTACACGATCGCGGGTGCCGCCTCCTCCATCGCCGCCAACCGGCTCTCCCACGCGTTCGACCTGCGGGGCCCCAGCATGGTGGTCGACACCGCCTGCTCCTCCTCGCTCGTCGCCCTGGACCGCGCCTGCCGCACCCTGTGGGACGGCACCAGCCGTACCGCGTTGTGCGGCGGCGTCAACATCCTGGTCACCCCCTGCCACTACGTCGGTTTCTCGCAGGCTGCGATGCTCTCGCAGCGGGGCGCGTGCGCCTCCTTCTCCGCCGACGCCGACGGTTTCGTACGCGCCGAGGGCGGCGGGATGGTCCTGCTGAAACCGCTGTGCGACGCCCTCGCCGACGGCGACCGGGTGCACGGCGTCATCCTCGGCACCGCCAGCAACTGCGACGGACGCACGATGGGACTGGCCCTGCCCAGCGCCGAGGCCCAGGAGAGCCTGCTGCGGCAGGCGTACGCGGAGTTCGGCGTGCACCCCGACGAACTGGTCTACTTCGAGGGCCACGGCACGGGCACCGCCGTGGGCGACCCGGCCGAGGCTCAGGCGATCGGCCGGGCCCTGGGCATCCGGCGCATCACGGGCCCCTTGCCGATCGGTTCCGTCAAGACGAACGTCGGTCACCTGGAGCCGGCCTCCGGCATGGCCGGCCTGTGCAAGGCGCTGCTCGTCCTGCGGCACCGCACGATTCCCGCCTCGCTCCACGCCGAAGTGCCGAGTCCCGTGATCGACTTCACCGGCCTGGGCATCGACCTCGTCACGGAGAACCGCCCCCTGGCCGGGTCCGGGCGTACGGTCGTCGGCGTCAACTCCTTCGGGTTCGGCGGCGCCAACGCCCACGCCATCGTCGCCGCCGCCCCGGAGCAGCCGGCCGCGGCCCGCCCCACGGATCCGCCGCGGGAACTGCCCGTCGTGGTGTCGGGGCGCACCACGCAAGCACTGCGCGAGGCGGTCTCCCGTACGGCCGACCGCCTGGCCACGGCGGGCCCTGACGACTTCTACGACATCGCCTACACCTCCTGCCTGCGCCGGGGAAAGCACGAACACCGCGTGGCCGTCCTCGCCGCCACCGCCTCCGAAGCCGCCGACCGGCTCCGGGCCGCCGCCGACGACCCGTCCGGTGCCGCGGTTCAGGCGGTGCGGCACGGCCGGGTGGCGTTCGTATTCGCCGGCAACGCCTCGCAGTGGGCGGGCATGGGCGCGGACCTCCTCGCCCGCGACGACGTGTTCCGCGCCGCCGTGGCGGCCGTGGACGCCGAGCTCGCACCGCGGCTGGGCTGGTCGGTGGCGGACGTGCTCGCCCGGCCGGCGGGGGAGTGGCGGCTGGGGGCCACCGAGGTGGCCCAGCCGTTGCTGTTCGCCGTGCAAGTGGGTCTCGTCGCGGCGCTGCGTGCCCAGGGCGTGGAGCCGGCCATGGTCCTCGGCCACAGCGTCGGAGAGGTGGCCGCGGCTCACACCTGCGGAGCGCTGACGCTCGCCCAGGCGGCGGAGGTGCTCTTCGAGCGGAGCCGGGTGCAGGCGGCCACGGCCGGCGCCGGCCGGATGGCGGCCGTGGGACTGGGCCCGGAACAGGCCGCCCGGGCCCTGGAGCCCTACGCGGGCCGGCTGGAGGTGGCGGGCGTCAACAGCGAGAAGGACGTCACCGTCGCCGGGGACGCCACCGCCCTGGACGAGCTCGGGAAGGAACTGGGCGGACGCGGCGTGTTCTTCCGGGATCTCGGCCTGGACTACGCCTTCCACAGCCGCGCCATGGACCCCCAGCGCGCTCCGCTCACCGCCGCGCTCAAGGACCTGGAGCCCGGACCCGCCTCGGTCCCCTTCTACTCCACCGTCACCGGATCGCGCACCGCCGGCTGCGATCTGACCGCGGACTACTGGTGGCGCAACGTCCGGGAGCCCGTCGCGTTCGCCGCCGCCGCCGAGGAGGCCATGGAGGACGGCGCCGACATCTTCCTGGAGATCGGCCCCCACCCCGTACTCCGCACCTACCTGCGGCGCGTCGCGGCCACCCGCCCGTACACGGCGACGGCCGTGCTGGCGACCCTGCACCGGGACGCGGAGGGGACGCGCGACCTGGCCGCGGCCCGTGCCCGGCTGATCGCCGCCGGAGCGGCGACCGCATGGCAGCGGTACTTCCCCGTACCGGGCCGGGTCGCCCAGCTGCCGGCCTACCCCTGGCAGCGGGAGCGCCACTGGGGCCTGGGCAAGGAGGCGTGGACCCCGGACGGCCCCTACGAGCACCCCCTGCTGGGTGCCCGGATCCCCGCGCCCACGCCTTCGTGGAGGGGCGCCGTCGAGCCGGTCCTGGTGCCCTGGCTCGCCGACCACCGGGTGGCAGGAAGCGTCGTCATGCCCGCCGCGGGCTACGTGGAGATGGCCCTCGCCGCCGGACGGAGCGCACTCGGCGAGACCGCCGAGATGGAGCACCTGGAGATCACCGCCGCCCTGGTCGTGCCCTGGGCGACCGCCTCCGCCGTCCAGCTCCACGTGTCGCTCGATCCGGACGACGGCATCCTGCTCGTCTCCAGCAGTGACGACAAGACCGGCGAACCCCGCACGCACGCCCGGGCCCGGGTCCGGCGCCTCGTCGCACCCCGCCCGGCCACGACCGACCCGGCCCCGGTGTACGAACGATGCCGGCAGCGGCTCACGGCCGAGGAGCACTACAACCGCTGTGCGGCCGCAGGGCTCGGGTACGGCCCGGCCTTCCAGGTCCTGACCGAGCTGCACGTGGGCGACGGCGAAGTCCTGGCCCACTACTCCTACGACCCGCCGGCCGGGACCTGCACCGTACATCCCGCCCTCCTCGACGGCGCCCTGCAGGCCGGTGTGCCCCTGCTCGCCGACCGGCTGGCCGAGGGCGAGGCCTACCTGCCCGCGCTGATCGCGGCCGCCAGGGTATGGGACACGCCCGCGCCCACCGGAACCGTCCGGGTGACGGAACGCTCGCGTACCGACGACGAAGTGTGCTGGGACATCACCGTCGCGGACCCCGACGGCTCGGTGACCGTCCGCCTCGACGGCTGTCGCATGCGCCGCTTCGCCGCCGTCCAGCGCCCCGAGCTGGTGGCCCACCACACGGCACTGCGCGCCGCACCCCGGGACGACGAGCCGGTCACCGCCGCGCCGATGCCCGACCCCGGGCACATCGCGGCGGCCTGCGCCGCGAGCATCGGGCAGCTGCGCGCCCAGTGGCGGGCCGTGCGCTACGAGGACACCGTGCCGCTCATCACCGACGACTACGTCGACGCCTTCGGTGACGCACTCGCCGGCCTGGCCCCCGGCACCGGTGCCTGGACCCTGCAGGACCTGGTCCGCAACGGCCTGGACGAGCGGCACGTCCGGTTCGTGGAGCTGATGACGCCCTCCCTGTGCCGTCGCGGCATTCTCCTGCCCGAGCCGGACGGCCGGTACCGCCTGAAGCCGAAGGGCGTGGATCCTTCCGAGGCGATGTCACGGGCCGCGGCCGCGGCGCCGGCGTTCATCCACGGCCATGCGCTGATCGCCCAGCAGCTCCGCAGGCTCCCCGATGTGCTGCGAGGCCGCCGCGATCCGATGGAACTGCTGGCCCGCGACGCCACCGTCAGGGTGCTTGAGCAGTTGTACGACACCGCTCCGCTCTGCCGCTTCCACAACCGGCTGGCGCAGGCGCTGTTGCGGGAGGTCGTACGCGCCTGGCCCGCCGACCGGCCCCTGCGGGTGCTGGAGGTGGGCGCGGGCACGGGCGGCACCACGGCGGCCCTGCTGCCGCTGCTGCCCGCGGAACGCACCTCGTACTGCTTCACCGACGCCTCGGCGTTCTTCTTCCCCCGGGCCCAGAAGCGCTTCGCGGACCACGACTTCGTCGACTACCGCACCTTCGACCTCGACGCGGACCCCGTCGAGCAGGGCTTCGCCCTCCACTCCTTCGACCTGGTGGTGGCCGGGAACGCGCTGCACACGGCGAAGGACCTGAGCGCCGCCCTGCGCACCGTCGCCTCCCTCCTCGCCCCCAACGGCGGCCTGCTCGCCGTCGAGAGCCACGACGCGGAGGCCCTGGCACCCCTGTTCGGCATGTTCGACAGCTTCTACGGGCAGACCGACACCGACCTGCGCCCCCGCTCGCTGCTGCTGGCCCGCGACGCATGGCCCGGGCTGCTGCGCAGGTGCGGATTCACGGATGTGATCCAGACCGGGGACGACCGGGCCCCCGCCCGGGACCACCAGTCCGTCCTCCTGGCCCGTACCCGTGCGGACCTGCCGGCGGCGAGGACCGCCGAGCCGCCGGTTGTCCCGGAAGCCCGGCCGGACACCGTGTTCCTGACCGCCGTCGAGACCCCCGAAGCGCAACCCCTGGCCGCTGCGCTGACCGACGCCCTCATCGCGGCCGGGGGCCGGGCAGCGGCCCCGGCACCGGCTGTCTCGACGGCCGAGGACTGGCGGCGCCTTGTGGGAGCGGCTGCCGGCCAGGAGAGCCGGGGCACTGTCGCGGTCGTGCTGCTCCTCGGCGAAGCGGACGAGAAGTCCGCTTCCGGCGTGGTCGGCCGCGCCACGCGGCGGGCGGAGATCCTGCGGACGTGCGCGGTCGCCTGCGACGGACTGCCGGACGGTATCCGGGCAGAGCTGTGGCTCGTGACCCGGCCCTGCGGGATCGCGGAGGGCGTCGCCAGCAGCCACCCCGCCGACGCCGTCCTGTGGGGGCTGGGACGGTGCCTGGTCAACGAGCTGCCGGACCTCGGCTGCCGGCGGCTGTCGCTCCACAGGAGCGACGACGCGCACGCCGACGGGCGGCGGCTCGCCCGCGAGCTGCTCCACCCCACCGCTGAGGACGAGATCGTCCTCACCCGACAGGGCCGGTTCGTGGCCAGGACGGTGCCGCGTCCCGTCGCCGAGCCCGCGGGCGAGGGAATGACGTACAGGCTGAACGTGCGCAACCCCGGCCTGTCCTACCGGCTCGACTGGCGGGAGACGGACCGTCCCGAACCCGGGCCGGGAGAAGTGCTGATCGAGGTACGGGCCGCCGCTCTCAACTACCGCGACATCATGCAGAGTACCGGCCTGCTCTCCGGCGAGGCGGTCGAGGGAACGCCGACGGAGTCCGGCTGCGGACTGGAATGCGCCGGTGTCGTGGTGGCCTGCGGTCCGGACGTCACGCGGCTCCGGCCGGGCGACCGGGTCGCCGGGCTGGCCCCCGCCTCGCTGGCCTCCCACACCGTGGCGCAGGAGAAGGGCGTGTGGCCCCTGCCCGACGGCATGACGTACACGGAGGCGGCCACCATGCCGGTGGCGCTGACCACGGTCCACTACTGCCTCGTCACACTGGCACGGCTCCAGCCCGGAGAGACCGTCCTCGTGCACGGAGCGGCGGGCGGAGTGGGACTGGCCGCCCTCCGCTATGCCTCCGGACGCGGGGCACGGGTCATCGCCACCGCCGGCAGCGGACTGAAACGGGACTACTTGCGCTCCCTCGGCGTGGAACACGTCCTCGACTCCCGGTCCCTCGACTTCGCCCATCAGGTACGGGACATCACACAAGGCCGCGGCGTCGACGTCGTCCTCAACTCCCTCGCCGGCGAGGCCATCAGCCGCAGTCTCGAACTCCTCCGCCCGGGCGGCCGCTTCCTGGAACTGGGCAAGCGCGACATCTACGAGAACAAGCCCCTGCTGCTCGACCCGTTCAAGAACAACATCGCCTTCTTCGGCGTGGACCTCACCAAGGTGCTCGGCGAACCCGCGCAGATGGACGCCCTGCTGCGGGACGTGCGCGACGCCGCGGAGGTGAGCGTCTGGCGCCCCCTGGCGCACGCCGTCTTTCCCGCGGCCCGCGTCGCCGAAGCCTTCACCCACCTCCAGCACTCACGCCACATCGGCAAGGTCGTCGTCGCCTTCGACCCCCTGGACGAGCCACCGCTGGTGGTACGCCGACCGCGGCCACCACGGCTGGACGCCGAGGGCACCTACCTGATCACGGGCGGCACCGGTGGCTTCGGCGCGGCGACCGCGCAGTGGCTCGCCGGCCTCGGCGCCCGCCACCTGGCCCTCGTCAGCCGCCGCGGCGCACAGGCGCCGGAAGCCGCAGCGGCCCTCACCGGTCTGCGCGAACGCGGGGTGACCGCCACGGCCTTCGCGGCCGACACCACCAACCCCGCCGCCATGGCGGACGTGATCGCGGGCATCGACGCGAGCGGTCATCCGCTGCGCGGCGTCGTCCACGCGGCGATGCACCTGGACGACGAGGGGTTCCTCGCGCTCGACGCCGGGCGGATGGCCGCGGTGATGGCGCCGAAGATCGGCGGAGCCGTCGTCCTGGACGCCCTGACCCGTGACCGGGACTGCGACCTTTTCCTCGCCTACTCCTCCGGTACGGGATACGTCGGTACGGTCAAGCAGGCCCCCTACGCCGCGGCCAACCTCTACCTGGAGGGGCTCGTCCGCAACCGCCGGCAGCACGGCAGGCCCGGCCTCGCCATCGCCTGGGGAGCGATCAGCGAGAGCGGATACGTCGCCCGCAATGACCTCGCCACCTCCATGGCGACCTTCGGGCTGCTCACGATCCATCCGTCCGAAGCGTTCGGCCAGGCGGAGCTCCTCGCCGGCAACGGCTGCGAGACGGCACTCGTCGCACGCGTCGACTGGGCCCGCCTGAGCCGCCTGTTCGCGCTGGTCAACACCCCGCGGCTGATCAGCATGGTGCCGGCCGGCGGTACCGGCGACGGGACGAGCAAAGAGGCACTGCTCCGCGAGCTGGCCCGGATGTCCCCCGAGGCGGCGCTCGACCACCTCACCGGCCACCTCGCCGGCATGCTCGCCGAAGTCCTGCAGATGGACCCCGGACGCATCGACCCGCACCAGCGCTTCGACACCTACGGCCTGGACTCGCTCATGGCCGCGGAACTGCTCGTCACCCTCCAGAACCGCTTCGAGGTCGAGATCCCGCCCATGGAGCTGCTCCGCAGCGCCAACGGCACCCTCGCCGACGTCGCCAAGCTCGTGCACCTCCGCCTCGGCCTCGCCGGCAGCGCCGCCCCCACCGGCCCGGCACTGCCGTCGCCACGAGAGGCCGGCCCGCCGGAGCGTGCCGAGGCTCAGGCCCTTCACCGGCCCGCCGCCACCGGACAGGAGACGACGGCCGCCGGCCGATGAGCCGGTCGCCGTTTCGGCACGGGCAGCCGTGGCAGGGCATCCGAGGAGAAGTGCCATCGTGACCGACTTGTTCCCCGCGGGCGGGCGCGCGCCGGGCCGGCCGGCGTCGCCGGACGAAGCGTGGTTCGCGGCCGGGAGCAGACGGCCGGACGCGGACGTGCGGCTGTACTGCTTCCCCTTCGTCGGCTCCGGGGCGAAGCTGTATCTTCCGCTGGCCCGGTTCCTGCCCGCCACCGTCGAGTTGCGTTCCCTGGAACTGCCCGGTCACGGCACCCGGGACAAGGAACCGCTGGTGCGGGACGTGGCCCGGCTGGCACGCGTCCTGGCCGCAGTGGTGGCCGGTGACGCGGCGGGCCGGCCGTTCGCCTTCTTCGGACACTGCACCGGCGGACTGCTGGCCTACGAGACCGCCTGCGCGCTGGCCGCCGCGCGGCTGCCCGGCCCCGTACTCCTGGCCGTTTCCGCGATGGTCCCGCCGCGCGCATTCACGCGCCACTTCGCGGACAGCATGCGGCGCCCGGCCGTGACGGCCCTGGTGTCGGAGGCTTTGGCGGATGCCCGGCAGCGCCGCGTCACGGTAGAGGCGGTTGCCAAGTGGGAACTCAGCAACTACTTGATGCACACCCCGACCCTCGCGCCACCGCTGACGTGTCCGGTGACCGTCACCGGCGGCCACGCGGACCTCTTCTTCCGGCCCGATCAACTCGACGGCTGGGCAGCTCACACCACGGCCGGCCCGGTACCGGTCCGGCTGTACCCGGGACGCCACCTGTATCTGCTGGACCACTGGGCGCGCCTCGCGAAGGACCTGGCCGGTGACCTCGGCCCGGCCGCCCTCGCCGTCGAGGACCAGGCAGCCGGTCCGGTGCGCGGTCGCGGACGCTCACCCGTTCCAGGGGATGGCTAATCGGCCGGTGGCTCGTACTCGCCCGGCGTTATCGCGTCGTCCGCCGACGACGCCCGGCCGCCCTCCGCCTGCGCTCACCCCTGGGCTCCGCGCGTGTGCACAGGGCATATGGCAAGGGAAAACGTGGATTCCCCCATGGCCGGAAAAACCCGTTACCGCAGTGATTCATGGCCTATGCCTGCTCCGGTAACGCTGTGTGCATGCCATGATTCCGCCCGGTGTCGAAGCCGCTCCACCAACGGCGGGGAGAACCCATGGCGCTCTCGCTCAAAGACCTGCTCGACCTCTTCCCCGACGAAGGCGGGGACTTCGTACTGCCGCAGGACCTCATCGGGGACATCCCCGGCGTCGGCCCGCTGTTCGAGACGTGGCTGACGTCGGCGGACCTCACCGTGAACGGGGCGGTGCCCAACCGCGGCGAGGTGACCGTGGCGGGCACGCTCTCCTTCACCGTGGCCGACGGCCCGTGCCCCGTGGTCGTCTCGTTCACCGTCGACCCGGCCCAGCTGGTCACCGGGGTGATGCTGGACTTCACGCTCCCGGCGACCGAGGAGGACTCCGGCGAGGAGGACCCCTTCGCCCCGCACCTCCAGCTGTCCGCCGGAGCCCAGGGGTTCTCCGCCGCACTCGTGATCGCCTTCACCGGCGCTGGCGGCGACGCCAGGACGATGACGTTCACCGCCTCCTACGAGGGGAGTGCTCTCATCGGCGACTGGTCCTCCGACGACGGCCTGTCCTGGGACGACGTCGCCCACGCGCTCGGCACCGCCCCGGCCGACCTGCCGCCCGCCCTCGTCCCAGTGCTCAAGCAGGTCGCGTTCGCCTACGAGAAGAGGAAGCGGGCGTTCGTCCTCTCGGCCGCCACCGAGTACGTGCAACTCGCCTTCGCTTCCCTCCCGCAGAAGGCCGGTACGGGCTCGGCCGGCCCCCGGCTGCGCATGGTCTTGTTGCAGGGCAGGTTCGAGGCCGGGCTGGCCGACCTGCCGTCGGTCGGCGAGCACGCGCCCGTCGAGGACGACCTCGTCTTCGCCGGACTCCAGGCCTTCCACCTCTCCGCGGCGATGAGGGTCCGCAAGGTCAAGGCCCTCAACGACCTGATGGCCGACGCGGGCGTCCAACTGGGCCTGCCTACCCGTACCCTGACCGCCGGGGCATCGCTGGCCGTCACCGCCGCCACCGCCTTCTCCGAGAAGAACTACGGCCTGGTGTACCCGCTGCGGCGCAAGCCCCAGCCGGGCCCCACCCCGCCCCCGCGCGCGGAGCTCGCCGCCCGGGCGGAAGAGGACGACATCCCCGCGCAGGCGAGCATCCCCCTGGACGCCGCCTTCGGCCCCCTCCGCCTCTCCGAGATCGGCCTGTCGTACAGCGACGGCACCGCCCGGGTCACCATCGACGCGACCGTCGACGCGGGCGGCATCGAACTCAGCGCGTCCGGGCTGGGGTTCGCGATCCGGCTCGCCGACGGCGCCTGGGACTTCCGGGCCACCCTCGACGGGCTCGGCCTCGCCTACGACCGGCCCCCGGTCCGCATCGGCGGCGCGTTCCTCGTCAAGGAGGCCCAGCAGCCCTACGACATGCTGTTCGCCGGCATGGCCGTCATCGAGGCCAAGGTGGTGAGCGTCAAGGTCCTCGGAGCCTACGCCCGTGCCGAGGGCGGCTACCCCTCGCTGTTCCTCTACGGCGTCCTGGCGGGCCGCAACGGCCTGGGCCCGCCTCCCTTCCAGGTGCGCGGCATCGCCGCCGGCTTCGGCTACAACAGCTCGGTCCGGGTGCCGGCCCCGGCCGAGACACCGTACTTCCCCTTCGTCGCCGAGCTGGGCGCCGGCACGGAACGGCCCCCGCTGGAGGTCCTGGACGCCCTCCTGGACGGCTCCGGCGGCCGCCCGCCGTGGCTGAGCCCCGCCCGGGGACAGATCTGGTTCGCGCTCGGCATCGACTTCTCCGTCTTCCGGCTCGTCGACGGCAAGGTCCTCGCCCTGGTCGAGCTCGGGGACGACTTCACCGTCGCCGTCCTCGGCCTGGCCACCGCCTCCTTCCCCGTGCGCCGCGACTCCGGCGCCGCCATCGCCCGCGTCCAGCTCGCGATGCAGGCCCTGTACACCTCCAGGGACCACATGCTCGCCCTCGCGGCGGAGCTCACCCCCGAGTCCTACGTCCTCGACCCCGAGTGCCGGCTCACGGGCGGCCTCGCGTACCGGACCTGGTTCGGCGGGGCGCACGAGGGCGACTTCGTCTTCTGCCTCGGTGGCTACGCCCCCGGCTTCGACCGGCCCGGCCACTACCCGGACGTGCCCAGGCTCGGGTACACCTGGGGCATCTCCAACTGCGTCACCGTCCGCGGCGAGGCCTACACCGCCCTCACCCCCTCAGCGTTCATGGTCGGCGGCCGGCTGGAGGTCTCCTTCCACGCCGGCATCGTCGAGGCGTGGCTCACCGCCAAGCTCAACGCCCTGATCCAGTGGAAGCCCTTCTGGTTCCGGTTCGACCTCGGTGTCCGCATCGGTTTCGCCGTCGACCTGTGGCTGTTCACCGTCCGCGGCGAGGTCGGCGTCGACCTCGACCTGTGGGGCCCGCCCGTCGGCGGCATCGCCACCGTGCACCTGTGGTGCATCTCCTTCGACGTGGCCTTCGGCGCCGACCCGGACCGCGGGGCGAAGGAAGTGAGCTGGAGCGAGTTCCAGGAACAGCTCCCCGCCCGCGACGAGATGCTGCGCATCACCCCGCTCACCGGCATCCTGCCCGAGAACGAAGAGGTCCGCGCCCGCCGCCGGGCGAACGGCGACGACCGCTGGGTCGTCTCCGCCGACGGCTTCTCCTTCTCCACCACCACCCCGGTGCCCGCCTCCAAGGCCACCGTCACGTCGAAGGAGTTCGAGGGAACGGCCCTCGACATCCGGCCCATGGCCGCCACGGGCCTGGCCTCCGAGCACAAGCTGGCCGTGCAGCTCGGCGACGACGAGGGCTTCGACCCCGTCCAGCGCGGCTGGTCGATCGACAAGGTCACCGCCAACGTGCCGCAGGCCCTGTGGGGCACGGGCGAGCCCACCGCCGCGGACGCTGCGACCTCCCCCCTCCTGCCCGACCGCATCACCGGCCTCACCGTCACCGTGCCCGCACCGAAGGACGGCCCGACCCCCGGCGAGACGACCGACGTCGCGCTCGGCTTCCAGGACCTCGACCCCAGCCACACCCTGCCCGTCACCCCCGCCGACCCGCCCACAGGGCCGCAGCCCCTGCCCTGGCAGGAAGGCCAGGAGCCCACCAGCATCGGCGCGATCGCCACCGGCATCGCCGGCCCGGCCGCACCCGCCCGGGAGGCCCTGTACGCCGAGCTCGCCGCCCTCGGCCTCGCCCCGCCCTCGCACGACCGCCCGGACCGCTTCGCCGCCCTCGCCGCCGCGGGCGCCTTCACCGCCGAACCCCTGACGATCTGAACCGCGCGAGGGAAGCCACCATGACGCAGCCCACCGCTGCCGGGGACACCCCCCGGTTCAGCGTCCACTTCCACGACAACCACATCCCCGCCGCACCCGGCGGCCTCTACACCATCACCCTCGACCACACCGTCTCCGGCGGCCCCGTCGGCTCGGACGACCTGCCCCCCGCCCGGCAGCAGTTCGAGATCCGCTCGCCGCAGTTCACCCTCGACGGCTCCTTCGTCCACGCCCTCCACCCCGCGCCCGCGGCGACCGGCGCCTTCGAGTACGTCCTGCCGCACATCACCCTCAGCCGGCTCATCCTCCCCTGGGAACGCGCCCTCGACCCCGCGGAACCCGGCCTGCCCTGGCTGGCCCTGCTCCTCTTCGCCGAGGAGGAACTCCCCGACGACCCCAAGGCCCAAGGGCACGTCCGCACCCGCACTGTGCGCGAACTCCTCACCCGTACCGACGGCGTCCTCACCCCCGACATCACCCTCGATGCCGAGGTCCCGCCCGAGCTCCACGACAGCACCTGCACCACCGTCGACGTGCCCTCCGACATCTTCGCCGCCCTCGTCCCCCGGCGCGCCGACCTCGCCCACCTGTGCCACGTCCGCAAGGTCACCGACCGGCACGCCGCCCGCGTCCGCCGGGCCGGGGAGAAGCTGGAAGCCGGCGACTACGCCGTCGTCGTCGCCAACCGCTTCCCGCGCACCGCCGGGCGCTACGCCGCCCACCTCGTCTCCCTGGAGGGATTCGCCGCCCACCTCGACGGCACCCGGCCCGACCCGTCCGTCGTCCGTATGGTGTCCCTGCACGCCTGGTCCTTCGACGCCGCGCCCGACGCGAACGCCCACTTCGCCACGCTGATCCGGCACATGGCCGACGACCCGGCCGGCCTCGGGCTGCGCCTGCGCCCGAGCACCCCGGGCACCGCCGCCCCGGCCTCGGCCACCGATCGCCTGGACCTCGGCTACGTCCCGGTCGACCACGCCCTGCCCTCGGGAGAGCACTCCTTCGCCTGGTACCGCGGGCCCTTCACCCCGGGCGTGGCCCAGCGCGTGCCCGTCCCCGAGGGCGGCCACTACCGGCACGCCGACGAAGCACTGATCTACCTCACCGGCACCGGCGTCTTCGACGTCAGCTACGCGGCCGCCTTCACCCTCGGCCGCGCCCTCGCCCTCTCCGACGCCACCCTCGCCGCGACCGTCTCCGCCTTCCGCGCCCGCGCCCGCCGCGTCGCACACCGCGCCCTGACGAAGGGCCGCACCGGCACGCACCCCGCCCGCGACCGCTTCCACGAACTGATCGACGACGGCCTCGGCGCCCGTCTGCACACGGCCGCCACCACCCCGGCGGCCTCCCGCGACACAACCACCGCCCCCGCACCCCGGCGAGCCGCGGACGGCGTACCCGTGCTCCGCAGCGCCGCGACGCTGCAGGACCGCCTGCGCACCGGCCCGGCCCGCGCCCTGCTGCGCACAGCCCTCGCCGAGCCCCTGGCTCCGCTGGCCGCCGCGCTCGACCAGGTCGCGCTGCTCGCGGCGACGCCGCTCGGCCACCTCGTGCCCGACGCCCGCATGCTGCCGTCCGAGAGCCTGCGGTTCTTCCACGTCGACGCCCAGTGGTGCGCGGCCCTGCGCGACGGCGTGCTCAGCACCGGCATCGGCACCTCCCTCGACGCGGCCGTCGACGCCGTCGCCCGCGAGACACTGGAGCCGCCGCGCCCGCTGTCCGGCCTCCTGATGCGCTCCGCGCTGGTCAAGGGCTGGCCCGACGTCGTGGTCGAGCCGCAGCGCACGCCCGCCGAGGGCGGCGCCCCGCAGCTGCTGGACATCGTCCACCGCGTCGTCATCGGCTCGGACCTGTTGCTGTGCCTCGTCGACGGGGTGCCCGACCAGGTGGTCTTCCGCGAGCCGCACGAAGGCATCCACTTCGGCATCGACGAGGGCGACCGCATCGGCCTGCGCCGCCTCACCGACCCCATCGGTGCGTCACTGGAGCGGGCGTTCCCGCCTGCGGGCGAGCCGGGCATGAGCCGCTTCCTGTGCCCTGCCACCGCCGGCGGGACGCCCGAAGTGCTCGACGTCGCCACCGGCACCGATGCCCTGGTCCCCGCCCTGGCCGCAGAACTCCGGGCGGCCGGACAGCTCGACCCGGCCGCGCCCCTGGGCCCGGCTGCGCTCGCGCTCGAACTCGTTAACGCCGCGCAACGCATCGCCTTCCGCCCGGTCACCGCCGGCCAGCAGTGAGGACAGCAGCATGACCTCCCCGTCGCCCCAGTCACCCCACCCGTCCTCCCCGCCTCCGTCCCCTCTGATCGTTCCCGTCCAGGTGGACGCCCTCCTGGTCAACAAGCGCGTGCGCGACAACGAGACCTGGCGCCGGTGGTACGCCGACTTCGAGCAGCTGGAGGACCGCCGGCCGCCCGAGCCCGACCCCTTCCAGAGCGCCTCCGCCAAACCCGACCAGGGCATCCACCTGCAGTGGCTGATCCCCGACGCCCTCCGCCGCGGCCGGCAGGACGGCCCGGCGGGGCGGGTGGAGTTCCCGCACGTGCCCAACCGCTGGCTCGTCGTCCGCTACAGCCGCCCCGCCGGAGCGCCCGGGGCGACGCCCGCCGCGGCCGGCTGGGTCGTCGACAGCGACTACCTCAACGACGAGGACGGCACCTCCCCGTTCCTGGATCCCTGGGCCACCGAGCTGAAGCCCGCCTGGATCGGCCGCTCCCACGACCTCGCCGACGGGCCCTGGAGCGAACCGTCCGGCCGCCGGCCCTTCCTCACCGCCGCGGGCCCCGGGCTGCCGACGTTCTCGATGTACCAGCCCTACCACGAGGACGTCTTCTCCCTCCACGACCCGCTCACCGGCCTCGACGGCCCCGCCCTGCTCAGCTACCTCGTCGTCGGCTGGTACTCCGACGCCGCCTGGGACATCCTGGCAACGCCGCCCGGCGGCGACGTACGGGCCCTGCTCGACTCCCTGCGCTGGGCCACCACCGACAGCGCGTTCCACCCGGCGCGGTCGCTGTACGCGGGCTCCGCCCTCGGCCTGTCCTGGGACGCCGACGGCGACCGCCCCGCGTCGGACAAGCCCGAGGGCACCGCCGGCATCGATGTCGCCGTCGGGCACGTCGCCCCCGACGCCGAGACCGCCCTGCTCCCGGCGGCCCTGGACGATCCCGAAGCGGCCCTGCTGTGGGAGGCGTTCTCGTACGACCTCCTCGACGTCCTCGACGAGGACGGGGAGACCGCCCTCGACCAGGCCCTGCGCCGCACCTGGTTCGGCGCCGACCAGGGCGGCTACACCTGGCGCATCGTCGACCGCCCGCAGCCCGGCGGCAGCCCGGCACCGGCCCTCACCCCGCAGCAGAGGGCGGCCGAGCAGGAGTGGCTGGCCGAACTCAACGCCGTACAGGCCGAGCACGACGCCGTCTCCCGCGACCTCGCCCACGACCAGCGCCGCCTCTACGGCCTGTGGTGGCTGCGCGGCCGCCCCACCCGGCCGGACGGCTGGGACGCCGCGTGCGACGCCCAGTTCCAGGCCGCCGATCCCGAAACGGCCGCCGGCAAGGTCCGCCTCGGGCTCACCACGCTCTTCGGCGAGGGCGGCCTGCGCTCGCGCATCCCCTGGGGAGACACCGCCGGGGACCTGGCCGAGGCCGTCACCGCCTACGCCGCCCGGCACGAGCTCGCCCCGGGGCGGGAGCTCCAGCGCGTCGCCGAACCCGCCTTCCACAGCACCCCCGACCCCTCGGTCATCGTCCGCGGCGCCAAGCTCGACCGGCCCCTGACCGACGAGACGGACCTGGACTGCCGTACCACCGGCGAGACGGTGACGGCCGTCCGCATCGGCGGAGCGATGACGCCGCCGCCCGCGGACCCGCCCGCCCCCGACCTGACCGGCCTGCCCGAGCCCGCCGCCGTGGACGCGCTCCTCGGCGAGTTCTTCCTCCTGGACCTGGCCGCCTTCTCACCGGGCGACGAATCCGGCGCGACAGCGCTGGACGAGGCGCTCGCCCGCCCCGGCACGCACGTCACGGGCTGTCTCGCCCGCTGGACGCGGCCGTGGCGGCAGCCCTGGTCGCCGCTGCACCTCATCTGGAAGCTCGACTGCCACCCGACCCCCTACCGCACCGACGAGCAGGACAACTGGGAGTTCCGCGGGACCCGCTACCGCTGGCTCGGCACCGGCGCCGAGTCCCCGGGCACCCTCACCGGACGGGCCCTGCTCAACCCGCTGCCCGGCTTCACCACCCGCGCCCGCCTCGCCCAGCACGCGGCGGACCATCCCCGGGGCCCCGTGGAGAAGCTGCACGACCTGCGCGGCAAGGCCGAGGACTGGGACCTGCTCTCCCAGCGCATCGACGGCGTCAACGACTGGCTCGCCCAGCACACCGTCTCCACGAACATCGTTCCCGACGACCACCTCGCCGCCCTCGTCGACAACCGCACCTCCCGCGTCTCCCTCAGCGAGGTCCCCGACCCCGGACCGGTCTCCGGAGAGGGGCCGGCCTTCCGGCCCGTCCGCGCCGCCCAGCTCGCCTTCGCACAGCTGCACGTCGTCGACCGCTTCGGCCGCTCCCTCGCCGTCATCAGCCCCGACAACATGCTGCAGTTCCCCCTCCGGACGGCCGACAGCGTCACCCCGGAGATCCCGGTGAACCCCGAGAACCCCTACCGCTTCGCGGAACTGCCCCCGCGCCTGATCCAGCCCACCCGGCTCCGCTTCGACTTCGTCTCCACCCGGGACGACCACCACCGCATCGACGTCGACGCGGGCCCCGGCGAGGCCGCGGGCGAGACCCCCGTCTGCGGCTGGCTCGTGGCCAACCACCTCTCCCGCTCGCTCCTCGTCCACGCCCCGGACGGCACGGCCCTCGGAGAGATCCGCACCGCGCTGAACACCGCCCACGAGCAGCTCGCCGACTGGGACCCGCTGCCCGGCTCGCCCTACCCCGACCCCGGCCCGGACACCCCCTCCGGGCGGGCGTTCGCGGCCGACCTGCCCCACCTGCACGGCTTCGTCACCGAACTCCTCGCCGCCGGGCCCGGCGCCTTCGCCGAACTGCTGACCGCCGTCGACGACAGCATGGCCGCCACCCCCGGCGGCGAAGAGGACACGAGCCTGGCCGCCCTCGTCGGCCGCCCCATGGCCCTGCTGCGGGCCCGCCTGAAGTTCGAGCTCGACGGACCGCCGATGACCGCCTCCTCCTGGGACGACGTCGTCACCCCGCCGGCCCCGGAATTCACCGACTACCGGTGGAACGTCCGGCTGGGCACGGACATGGTCAGTGACGGGCTCGTGGGCTTCTTCCTCGGCGCCGACTACACCCGCCTGCACCGGGTCCCCCGGCCACCGGAAGAGGGACAAGGGCAGGAACCGCGATACGCCGTCCCCATCGACGGCCGGGAGATCGCCGTCCCCGCGCGGCCCGTCGTCCCGTACGGACGGGCCGCGAACGAGACCGCCGCGTGGGTCACGCTCCTCGCCGACCCCTGGGCCGCCGTCCACGCCGTCACCGACATCCTCCCCGTGGGGCGGCTCCTGCTGCCGACGACGTGGGTCCGAGGCCCCCTCGGGCGCATGAAGCTGGCGTTCCGGATGGGTCCGCTCCTCGCCGGCAGCCGCATGGCCGCGGACGACCAGGGCGGCACGCCCACCGAACACCTCGTCATGCCCGGCCCGTCCGGCTGGCGCGGCACCTGGCAGTGGGCCCAGCCGGCCGCGGCCGCCCCAGGCCGCTGGGCCTCCTACCCCCTTACCGGCCCGGACGCCGCACTGGCCCTCACCGACTCCACCGGCGCCGCCCGGCACGGCTTCCTCCAGCTCTCCGGCGCGCTCGGCGACGCCGACGGCACCACCGCACGACGGGCGCCCGCCCAGGACCCGGCAGCCCCTCAGTCCCCCCGGAGCACGCCATGACCACGGCCCTTTCCTACGCCCTGCACACCAGCCCAGCACTGCTGCGCGTCCGTACGGACGACCGGTCCGGTGAGCGCGCCACCCTGCGGATCACCGCGACCAACCCGGGCCCCGCCGCCGTCACCTGCGACTCGATCACCATCACCGTGCCGACGGGGGAGGAGCCCCACGCCCTCACGGCCGGCCCCGAAACGATCACGGCTCGCGTGGAGGGCACCGCCGGCTGGGAGGCCGAGCACCATGGCAGCGGCGTGTTCCACGTACGGCCCGCGGAGCCCGGCACCGAACTCAAGCCGGGCGAACGGATCGTGATCACCCTCGCGAACGTGGAGGTCAACGAGGCCGTCGGCACGGCCGTTCTCGGCATCAGCGAGCAGGCCACGGACGTCACCGGAGTGCTGCGCGAGCGCGCGGGCGGCGGCAGGAGGCTGGCCAAAGCCCCTGCCGGCGCCATGCTGGAGGACTTCCGCCCCGACTGCACCATCGTGCCCAACGGCGAGAGCGTCACCCTGACGTGGAAGTGCGTGGACGGCCCCGACTACGAGCTCTTCTACGGAGACCAGCGCGAGGTCGTCAACAGGTACATCACCGACGGGCACGGCGAGTGGACCTCGCCGTGCCTGCACACCGCCACCGCCTTCATGCTGCTGGGCACCACGGAGGAGGCCGGCTCGACCGTCACCTACGGACTCACCACGGCAGTGACCGTCGACGTGCCCGACCTGGAGGTCGGCAGCCTCGACGCCAACGGCGTGGTGCGGCTGTTCGGTGAGGTTCAGGAGGTCGCCGGCGGCACCGAGAGCGGGACGTGGACGTACGCGGCCGACACCGACGGCATGATCACCGGCTACATCAAGACCAACCAGGCCGGGGCGCCCGCCACCCTCAACGTCTTCGTCACCCCTCCGGGCCTCAAGCGGCAGAAGTTCGCCACGCAGTCCTGGGACGTCCGCGGCGGCACCGAGAACCAGGAGGCGAGCGTGCTCGTCCCGGTGCCCCGCGGCTCGGTGGTCAGCGTGGTGCAGAAGAGCGACGGCGGAGCCTTCACCGCCGCCCTGACGTGGTTCCCCTTCGGCAGCGGGCCGCTGCGGCCCGTCGAAACGTGAGCCCGCGCCCCGTCCCCGCCAGTGACCGGCCATCCGCCCAGCGACGCCACTGACCGCCCACCCGCCCAGCGCACGGGAGAGCACCGGACATGACCGAGAACCCCGCCACGACCGACCTCACACCCGCAGGGATCGACGCCGCCTTCAGCGTCCCCGACTCGGGCGGCGCCCCCGCCGCCGTCTACTTCCTCCGGGGCGGCTGGGCCGTCCACCACGACGCCGCGGTGACCGCGCCGCCGCGCCGCGGGACCACGCTCCGCGAACTGTGGCCCAAGCTCCCCGCCACCTATCTCACCGGCGTCGACGCCACCTGCTCCACCGACACCCCGTGCGTCTACTTCTTCAAGGGCACGACATGCGTGCTCTACGACATCGCCAAGAACGAACCGGTGGGCGGCGCCTCCCCGGTGCAGATCGGTGACAAGTTTCCCGGCCTGCGCAACGGCGCACCCGACTTCACCCAGGGCGTCGACGCCGGCATGACGGCCTTCGACGGCACCGTGTACCTCTTCCGGGGCGGTCAGTTCGTCAACTACGACCTGGACTCCGACGAGGTCGTGAAACAGGGCACGCTGGAGAAGGACTGGGCGAACCCCGACCACCCCGACTCCCCGGTCCTCGGCGGCGTGGCCGCCGCGTTTAACTACCCCGCCACGCGCAACGGCCACCTCATCGCCCCGGACGGGGTGCGGTACGCCGAGTGCGACACCGACCCCGACGAACACCGCGTCACCTCCGGCATGAAGGCACTGCGCGACCGGTGGCCGTACCGGACGTTCCTGAGCGTGCTCGACGGGGCCGACGGCCGGCTGTGGGTCTTCGACGCCGACAGCGGCCAGCGGATCCGCCAGAGCCAGGTGGGCGCGGAACCCGGCGGCGTCGTGATCTCGCCGGACGGGTTCCGGACCCTGTCCACGGCCCGCGGCGAGGGCGGGGGCGAGGGGAGCCTCGCGCTCCTCGACATCACGGCCGGCACGCTCCGCACGGTGGGAGCGGGCTCCTGGCCGTACCGGGTGACGGCCCTGCCCGACGCGTCCGCCGCCTACGTCACCAACCCCCTGGCAGGGACCGTGCACGCGATCGACCTCGCCACCGGCGCGGCGCAGCCCGTCGACGTCGGGCCCTCCCCGGACGGCCTCGTGGCCTCGCCCGACGGCGGCCACGTCTACGTCGCCACGAACGGCGATCCCGTCGTGGCGGTCGTGGACACCGCGACGAACACGGTCGGCCGGCGCTTCGGCGGCCCGATCACCGCCATGTGCACGGCACTCACCCCCGACGGCACCGTCCTGTGCTTCGGCATCCACAGCGGCGTCAACGCCGTCGCCGTCGCCAGGACGGCGGGTGCCGGCGACCCTCCGCTGGTCGGGGTCGGGCAGTCGCCCGAGCAGCTCGCCGCGTCGCCCGACGGCGCGCTGGTGTTCGTCGCCAACCGCGGCCACGAGATCAAGGTGATCGACGTCCAGGCCGTCACCGAGGTGACTCCCGTCCGGACACCGCGCGATCGCACGAACGCCGTGGCCGTGTCCCCGGACGGGGCCTTTCTCTTCGTCACCTCCGAAAGGGCCGACTCGGTGCAGAAGCTGCCGGTGGCGGGCGGCGACCCGGTCGCCGAGTTCCCCCTCGGCGGCGCGCTGGGCAACGACGCGTACCTCTCCCTCGGCCCGGCGTGGGGGTGAGTGCGACGATGCCGGCAGGACCCAGCGGCGAAGTCCCCTGCGTGCTCACGTATGACGTGATCAGTGAACCGAAGCCCATCCAGGTCTCGCAGGGCTCGACACCGAAGACGGCCACTTTGTGGATCACCGTCACCAACCATCAGCAGCACGCGGTCCACCTCGAATCGGTCCGCTTCACCTTCCCCGTGGGCACCGGGGCCGCTGACCTGAGCAACAACCCCGGCAGTGCCGAGCCCCAGGTGGACGACATCAAGAAATGGCGGTTCGAGCTGGACGCGGACCGGCCGGGCAGCGCCGTGCTGACGCCCAAGCGCTCCGCGACCGTCCCGCCCGGCGGGCAGCTCGACCTGGGCCTGGCCCACATCGAGGTCAACGCCCAGGTCGGCACCAGCAAACTGACGATCGAGGAGCACATCCAGGACGCCCCGGACAGCGGGACCGAGGAGTGGCCCCTGGCCAAGGTCCCCGCCGGTTTCACCACGGGAGACTTCCGGCCCGAGACGATCCTCGTCGCCAGCGGCACCCCGGCCGAGCTGACCTGGCGGGGCGACTCCCGGCCCGGCGCCACGTACACGATGCTGCATGACGGCCCGCCGTGCGACGTCACCGCCGTCCGCTACTGGGAGACCCCGCCCTTGCACCGCGACACCGCGTTCACCCTCGTGGTGCAGGTGACCGAGGGCGGGAACACGGCGGAGTACGCCATGAGCACCGTGGTCACGGTCGCCCGCCCCGACCTGGTCGTCAACGACCTCACCGTCAACGGTCACACCGTGCTCGCCTACGCTTCCTCCGCCTTCGACCTGGGCGAGGCGGCCGCGCTCACGTACACCGCCGAGACCGACGGCTTCCTGGTCGGGCACGTCCGCGCAGACCAGGACGTGCCCGACACCGAGGACCCGCCGCCGACCCTCACGGTCACGGTGGCCCCGGCCGGCCGCACGAGTCGTGTCACGAGCGTGCAGTCCCGCCTGGCGGAACGGGCCCCCGGCGACCCCGGCAGCCGGCTGACCGCCGTCGTCCCCCGGGGCGCCACGGTCACCGTCGCCCGCACGGGCACCACCCCGAGCACGCACGCTCTGACCTGGCTCCCCTTCGGCACCGGCGAACTGAAGGAGACCGGCAGCGGCGCACGCCGGCGTCTTCCGTAGCGGCGGTGAGGAGGAACTGCTCGCCTGGACCTGGCCGCGAACGGCTGGTGGCCGTTCACCACGCTCTGTCACCGCAGTGCGCCGCTCGGCGCGCCGCTCGGCCCCGCCGCCCCCGGGACGGGCGTTCTCCCGTCGCGCCACCCGGGCGAATGCCGCCTAGGCTGGGGGGAAGACGGTCCGTGGAGGTGACCCCGGAGCGATCGCTCGGCGTCCCCTCAGGGAGGACACGATGACCAAGAACCCGCAGCAGCCGGCGGTGCGCCGCAGTAAGAAGGGCTCCACCGTCCAGGAGTCCGCCGAGTCGAAGGCCGGGCTGGACCGGAAGGCGGGACCCGGCGGCCCCGAGCGCGCCCACGGCAGTGACAAGGGCCGCAAGGGCGGCGGTCGCGGCGGCGGAGTGCCGCCCGAGCAGAGCCCCGAGCATCCGTAGACAAGGAGCAGCGCAGTCATGGAGCGCAGCAGCAAGCACGGCCCCAAGAAGGACGACGAGCTGAAGCGGGCGACGCGCCACCAGGCACGTACGGGCCGCACGACACGGTCCGACGAGTGGCGCGACCCCGAGGCGCTCGAGCGCGACGAGGAGTCGCCTCGTAAGCAGCGGCGCCCGAAGGAGTAGGACGGCCGGGGAGCAGGGCGGTCGGCCCGGCCGCCTCCGAGCGGGCCCGCGGCGCCGTACGGTCCCCGCGGGCCCTCAGCGACGGGCCGCGGCGGTCTCCCGTGCGTTGGCCTTGCGGATGGCGTCGACGAGCTCGCCTTTGGTCATGCGCGAGCGGCCCTCGACGTGCAGTTCCCTGGCCAGTTCCTGCAAGTGCTGCTTGGTGGCCTGGGTGTCCACGCCCTCAGCGGACTTGTCGCTGGTGCCGCGCGGCCGTCGTGACTGCTCGTCCGAGGGGCCCTTGCGCCCGTGTTCCTTGGGCTGCCAGTGGTCGCCGACTTTCTCGTGCGTGTGCTTGAGCGCGCCGTAGGCCACCCGGTGCGCGCGCTCGCCCTCGCCGTACTGCTCCACGGCCGAGTCGTGCGCCTTGGCCCAGGTCCGCTGCGCCTTGGCGTCCGATCGCTTGATGGTGTCGGGCATGACTTCGCGTCCTGGCACGGGAATCACCTCCGCTGTCGTGCTGTGCCCACAGGGTCCAGTCTTCTCCTGCCGGGCCGAAGGCGCTCTCCGGGCGGACCGGCCCGCCCGGAGGGCCGGGCCCGTGGCCGGGTACCGGCCGTCCGGGTGATTCCGCGGCGCCGCCTCATGCCCGGGCGGCCTGCGGGTACCCCGCGGGTCATGGCAAAGACGAACCCCATCGAGCTCCAGAAGTGCCTCAAGGACATGGAATACCCGGCGACCAAGGAGAAGCTGGTCGATCATGCCAGGAAGCACGGAGCCACCCAGGACACCGTAGACGCGCTCAGCGCCATGCCCAAGAGGGAGTACGACTCGCCCGCGGCCGTCACCAAGGCCGCAGTGAAGGAGGGCAGGTAGACACGACGAGGCAGTAAGCGCGTACACCGCGCGCTGCGGAGCAGTCCCACACCAGCGCGGTGGCCGGGCGGCGGAATACCCCGCCCGGCCACCGCGCTCCGTGCTG
This sequence comes from Streptomyces sp. URMC 127, assembly GCF_051386535.1. Taxonomy (NCBI): domain Bacteria; kingdom Bacillati; phylum Actinomycetota; class Actinomycetes; order Kitasatosporales; family Streptomycetaceae; genus Streptomyces; species Streptomyces sp. URMC 127. The sequence continues at coordinate 86,975 of NZ_JBPQTW010000004.1, read as the reverse complement.
TCAGCGCACGTCAGCCCTCCACGCCGTAGTACTGCGCGAGGAACGCGACGACCTCCTCCGCGTGCGGCTGCAGCTCCGGCAGGTGCGCCCGCAGCGCCGCGCGCACGGCGTCGGCGAGTTCGGTGCGGCTGGTGGCCGCGGCCTTGACGTACGGGTCGAGACGGCGGACCAGTTCGTAGTTGCTGTCCAGGTCGAGTTCCCGCATGGTGCGCTCCAGCGGCGGGGCGTCGGCGGGCGGCACGGGCGGCAGGAGCCGGCTGACGAACGTGACGCGGTGCATCACGCGCCAGCACGGCGGCTTGCGGTCGGACCGGCGCGCCTGCCGCAGTGCGGCCGCGTTCGGATCGGTGCCGTTCTCCAGCCAGGCCGGGTCGACGACCTTGTGGAAGAAGGTGTCGAAGTGCTCGGTGTCCTCGCCGAGGTAGAAGCTGAGGAACCGGTACGCGTCGACCTTGCCCGGGGCGTTGACCGGCTTGCCGTCGGCGTCGAAGACGGGCTTGCGGTGCGCATCGTACTGCTGGACGTTGCCGGACGGCGCGCACGTGACGTTCAGGCCGAAGGAGCGGGTGGCCTGCTTGCCGCGCGCACGGGTGACGGTCATGCCGCCGCCGACCGACGCGTCCAGCTGCGCGTTGACGCCGACGCCCATGACGTCGAAGGACGTGCCGACGGACGCGCCCACCGAGCCGGACAGGGAGTACGAGCCGGAGGTCGTCTCGCTCACCGCGTCGGCGGTCTCCGTTGTCTCGGCGAAGAATCCGCCGTCGGCCGTCCAGACGTAGGTGTTGACCAGGTCGCGCCGCGAGAAGCCGTCCCCGGTGGAGTTGCCGGCCGTCTCGCGCCCCTTGCCGGGAGAGGTGTCGCCACCGATGGCGCCGCCCAGGACGCGGCCGGCGCGCTCGGCGGTCGGGTCGGGCGTGTGCGTATCGGTGGAGACCGTCTCGTAGTAGCTGCGCAGCCGCTGCTGCTCGCGCTGGATGCGCCGCTTGATCGCGTACGCCTCGCGCGGCTTGTAGTAGCTGTACTCGCCGCGCTCGCGCGCCGACGCGTAGTCGGGGTCGAGGACGCGGCCGCGCTCGTCGTAGCCGACCGTCCCGTCCAGCGTGCCCTGCTTGGTGTAGCGCGGGTTGAGGGGGAAGGGGACGACGTTCCAGTCCTTGGGGACGTCCGGGTTGGGCTGGATGCGGTAGGCGACCAGGGCCCCGCTGTGGGCCAGGCGCAGCGCGAACACGTCGGCGGTCTGCGACTGCACGACGGCGAAGCCGGTGTTGACGGGGACGTAGCGGCGGCCGAGGGAGGGGTTGAGGGGCCTGAGCGGGTCCTCCCAGCTGCCGGACAGCTCGACCTTCATCGCACGGGTGGTGTTCTCGCCCTGCGAGACGGTCGTCTCGTCGGCCCAGCTGTTGGAGAACTCCAGGCTGCCGCGCACGCCCACCGACACCTTGGCCTTCGCCATCGACTTGGCCACGCCGAAGCCGAGCGGGGCGGCGATCATCCACATGTCGACGTCGACCTCGTTGGACAGGGCGAAGTCGAACGCCGCGTCGACGCTGCGCTCCTTGGCCGACGACAGCGAGTGCACCACCTCTTCGGACTCGGTGAACTCCACCGACGCGACACCGTCGTACGTCGCACGGTCCGGGTCGACGGTGTTGGGCGTGAGGTTCTCCGACGGCACGGGCGGTGCGCCCTCGACGTAGCCGACGAGCTGCGGGTCGAACTGCACCTGGCTGACCCACTCGCTGACCAGGTCGCCGACCTTGTAGCCGGTGACCAGGTGCCAGCGTCCGTCGCGCAGGTAGCCGTAGGCCCGCTTGAGCACGCCGAACGCCTCGCCCTTGGCCGTGTACTGCATGTCCGCGTACTCGGCGACGGCCGGTGCGCCCGTGACCGTCTCGTGGAAGGGCGTGCGCATCGCGGCGAGCGCGGAGCGGACCTGGGCGGTGTCGGTGGAGACGGGTGCGGTGGACAGCACGGGGGAGGGGCGTCGCGGGGCGTCGCCGAGGGTGAGGTCGTTGCCGCGCAGGCCCTCGTCGCGGACCAGGTGCGCGCTCTCGTCGGTGGAGGCGCGGTCGAAGGACCAGTAGGCGATCAGGTCCTCCTTCTCGCCCCTGAGGCGAGTGAAGAGGTTGTCCAGCACCTGCTCCTGCGTGCGGGCGGTGCGCCAGATCCGCACCTCTTCCAGGACGCCGTGGAAGGCCTCGGTGACCCGGCCCGCGTCGAGCCGTGCGCCGAGGGAGAGCTGGGCGTCGCCGTAGCCGGCCGCCCCGAAGTCCGCCGGTGCCAGGGGGTCGCAGGCCAGGGAGACGCCGTTGCGGTAGACGCGGAAGGCGCTGCCGCGCGGGTCGGGGTTGCGGGTCCAGCGCGCGCCGCGCAGGCGGGCCGGGTGCGAGCCGGTGGTGTCGGCCGCGGTGTTGCCCGCGTTCTCCTCGAACCGCCACTGGGCGGTCAGGCCCCGGTCGCGCGCCGAGACGGGCGTGCCGAGCTGCGCCGCGTCCCGTGCCAGGCCCCACAGCCGGACTTCGGCGACGACACCGCTCAGGAAGCGGGTCTCCAGGCCCTCGCGGGCCCGGCCGATGTCGAGCGTGCCGGTGTTGCCCTTGGCGCCGGGCCCCTCGTAGCGGGCGGATCCGGCCTCGCGGCCGTCGATGAAGAAGCGGATGTCCTGCCACTCCTGGACGTCGACGGACTCCACGAGTTCGACGGTCTGCCGGACGGGCTTGCCGTCGGCGCCGGCCGCGGTGATCTCCTTGCTGCCCTTGCGCTCCTGCATCGACCGGCCGCCCTTGCGGACGACGGCCAGGCGGTGGAAGGTCCCGGCGCCGACGGCTTCGGTGGAGGTGAACCGCACCAGCCTGCCGTCCGGCTCCTCGAAGCCGAACTCCAGCTTCCCGTCGGGCAGGACGAGCAGCCGGTACGGGACGCTGCCGCCCGAGCCGTCGGCGGTGCGGCCCTTGGAGAGCAGGCCCTGCGTCGCGCCGAGGGCGTCGACGCGGCAGAAGACCTCGACGGTGAGGTCGCCGGCGATGTCGAGGGCGTCGTTGTCGGGCGCTTCGAGGTACGCGCCGTCGCTGAGCTCCACGGCCCAGGACTGCTCGTAGGCGGCGGCGAGGTGGGCCCACTCGTGCGGGGGGAAGGCGGCACGGGTGACCACCAGCCGGTCGCCGGCCCCGGCGACGACGCGGTACGTCGTGTCCGCGGCCTGCTTGAGCTCGGCGGTCGTGGTCGCGGTGGTGACGCCGCCGCGCAGGTAGACGTGGCGGTTCTGCCCGGAGCGGTCAAGGACGCCCGGCTTGCCGCCCACCTGGGCGAGCGGGTCGCCGCAGGGCCAGTAGCCCATCAGGCCGGGTTCCCGGCCCGTCAGGCGCACGTTCTTGCGGTCCCGGATCTCCGTCGCGGTGCGGGCGGTGCCCCAGAGCCGGACCTCGTCCATCTCCACGGCGGCGTAGTCGGGCACCCAGCCGGCGAAGTGGCTGCCGAAGCTGAAGACACCGTCGCCCTGGTACGTATCCGTGGCGGTGCGCCGGTCCTCGGCGACGCCGTCCCGGTAGATCACCTGCTCCCGGGTGTTCGCGTCGAAGACGCAGGCCCAGTGGTGCCAGCCCGCGAGGTCCTGCCCGTGGGTGGTGGTGAGGTCGTCACCGTAGAAGGCGAAGGTGAAGGTGCTGTTCTCACGCCAGCCGATGTGCAGGGCCGTGCGCGTGCCGCCCTGCGACGAGCCGTGGCCGACGACGTACTGGGCCTTGCCCTGCCATTCCTTGGTGCGCCGCGCCCAGAACTCCACCGTGAAGGACTGCCCGGCGAGGCTGAAGCCGCTCTCGGTCATGGCCACGCCGCTCTTGCCGTCGAAGGCCAGGGCGGGCACGACCGTGGCGGCCGGCGCGAGCAAACTCAGGGTGTACGGGACGGCGCCGGTGCCGGCGTGGACGATCCGGGCCGCGCCGGACACGGACTCGGGGTTGACCCAGGCCTCCAGGGTCAGGTCGCGGGTGACCGCCACCTGGTCGAGCCGCTCCTGCGGCAGGGTGAGGACGTTCTGCTGCCCGTCGAAGGAGTAGGCCCGGCCCGGCTTGTCCGCGCGCCAGCGGCAGCCGTGCCCGGCGACGAGGTCGGAGACCTCGCCGAGCGGGACGTCCCGTGCGGTGCCCGGGTCGGCCAGCACCAGCCGGGAGCCGGCGGAGAGCGGGACGCCGGGGCGGCTGGAGGAGGCGAGGCGGTGGTCGTAGCGCAGTCGCTGGACGGGTTCGCCCGGCTGCGGCTCGGGGCCGCCCTCGCCTCCGTCCAGCCGGAGCGTCGTGGTTCCCGGCGCGTGGGCGGTCTCCGTGAGGTAGAGGTGACCGCCGACCGTGACGGGCGTACGGGCGGGCAGGGCGGCGGAGAGGGGCTCGGCGAGCCGCAGGACACCTCCGGCGACGTCGCCTGCCCGGCCGCCGGACAGGAGTCTGGTGGTGGCGTCGAACGTCTTCACCGCACCGATCGTGACGGGTGTCTCCGGAGCCCCGTTGATGATCGCGGCGAAGTCGGCGGCCGGGCGCGGCAGCCCCTTCCAGGTCTCGCGTTCCTCGCCCCGCTCGACGGTCACGTCGCAGAGGCCGGGACCGTCGCCCGCCGTCACCCGGATCGTCACCGACTCCAGGCTTGTGCCGGAGTCGCGTGCGGTGAAGGTGACCGCGTGGCCGTCGCCCGCCGTCAGCCGCCGTGAGGAGCGCACGACCGTCGTGTCGTAGTAGGTGGCGAAGAACTGGCCGTTGGCGCCCCGGAAGTACAGGACGACGTTGCCGGTGGCGCTGTCGAGCAGGTACGGCCGGTCCGCCGAACGGGCGAAGGACAGCAGGGCGCCGGAGGTGCTCAGACCGGTGCGGTCGAGGGAGAGCCGGGGCATGGGCAGCGCGATGTCGTCGGCGCCCTTGAGGCCGCCGGTGAGCCGGGCGAGCTCGTCGCGCCCGGCCGTCAGCTCGGCCTGCCCTGCCTCGATCTCGCGGCGGCGCCGCTCCAGCAGCTCGCGCTGGGTGCGGAGCTCGGCGAGCTGGGCGTCGAGCGCCTCCACGCGTTCGCCCGCGTCGCGGATGTCGGGGTGCCCGAACTCGTGGAGGGCGACCCGCTCGAAGGCGATCAGTCCCTCGCCGGACTCGGTGACCGTGGCGGGGTCGTACTGGACGACGCGGTCACCGAGCCGGTCGGGAGCACACACCGCCTTCCGGCTGTGCTTGTTGGTGAGAGTGCTGTAGCCGTCGCTGCGCTCGTCGATATGGAAGTGGGTGTTCTCGGCGGTGGTCTGCCGTGGCCACACGATCAGGGGCGCGTCGTTGTCCTGACGGTCACCGGCGACGTTCATGTCCTTGCCGGTGTGCGGGTTGTACAGGTGGTAGGGCGTGGGGCCGCTCCAACTGGCCCCCGGGGGGATCAGTACGGACCACAGGGCCGACTTCGCGTCCTTGTCGGAGGTCCGGATCAGCGGCGGTTCATCGCCGGCGCCGTCGTCCTTCACGGCGAGGTACTGCGGCTTGCCGTCGCGGGTGTTCTTGAAGCGGAGGCGGCACGTCCAGCCGGCGATGTCCTGCCACCGGGTGTAGTACGCCTCGCGGAGGCGCTCCAGCTCCGGTATGTCCGCGGTCCGCCGGGCGAGTTCGGCGACCTCGCTCTCCTTGGCCGCGAGGTCCCGGACCAGCTGCCGGATCCGGGCGTCCAGCTCGCTGATGGTCTCGACGTCGCCGCTGCCTTCCGGCGCGGCCAGCACGGGCAGGGCCAGCTCGTCGGGCACCTGAGCCAGGCGCCCGTCGCGTCCGACGCCGAAGTCGACCGTGGCCACGTACGCCTCGTCGGTCGCCGCGCCGGTCTTCGGGTCCGGGCCGGAGGTGGCGTACGACAGCAGGACGCGGGCCTGGCGCTTGGCGGGCCTGGGCTCCTGGCCGTAGCCGGCCGCCGTCTCCTCCTGCTGGTGGTACAGGACGGCGGACAGGCCGGAGACGGCACTGCGTCCGGAGACGGTGAAGCTGTCGCGGCGCACGCCCGGGTGGTCACCGATGGGCGCCTCGGACGTCACCCACTTCGGCCCGCCGACGAGTTCGCCGTGCCGGGCGTGGTCGGTCTGGTCGTGCAGGCGGGTGCCGGTGCCCTCGTCGAAGCGGTAGTAGGCGACGAGGCCCGGGTCGTTGCCCATCAGGCGGACGCCCTTGTCGCGCCGGAGCTCCTCGGCGGTGCGCGCGCGGTCCCACACGCGCACCTCGTCGAGCTCGGCGCGGGCACCCTGCGCGAGGGCGCGGCCCAGGAGGAGTGGGCCGGTGCCGGAGTAGCCGGCATCCGTGGTGCGGCTGCCGACCACCTCGCCGTCGCGGTAGACCGTCTGGCGCCGGGCGGCGTGCTCGTAGACGCAGGCCCAGTGGTGCCAGGCGGTGTCCTCGGTGCGTACCTCCGCGTTGAGGTCCTCGGCGTAGAAGGCGAAGGTGAAGCGGTCGTCCTCGCGGAAGCCGATGTGCAGGGACTTGTGCGGGCTGCCCGACTCGTCGCCGTGGCCGAAGAGGAACTCCTGCCGGCCGTGCGCGGTGCGGCGCGCCCAGAACTCCACGGTGAAGTCGCGGTCCGCGAGCTGCGGGGCGTCCGCGACGCGTACGTGGGCGTCGTCCTCGCCGAAAGCCAGCGCCGTCTCGGCGTGACCCTCCGTGCTGACGACGGGTATCAGGGGCTGCCCGGTGAACGGGCAGGTGCCGGGGCCGGACTCGTAGACGGCGTCCCGGTGGGCGGGATCGGGGCTGGTCCACGCCTGGGTGCCCCGGAGGTTGAACAGGCCGTCGCGGCCCTGCTCGACGTTGAAGGAGTCGATGCGGCCGGTGGCGTCGTTGTGCGTGAAGATCTGCCAGCGTTGCCGGCCGTGGACGGCGGTGGGCACGAGCAGGGCGGCGAAGCGCCCGCCGGACAGGCGGCGGACGAACGACAGCTCCTGCGTCGGCTCGTGGAAGGGGCGCCCCTCCATGTCGCTCGTTCCCAGGCTGTCCTTGGCCGAGTCCGGGCGGGTCTTGTGCCGGCTGCGCCGGTAGCGGGCCTCAAGGACGGGCTTGAGCTCGCCGCCGACGAGCAGGAACCGGTCGCACAGCAGGGTGTCCTCCACCAGCGCCACCTTCGCGCCCGCGGCGTCGGTCACGTAGCCGCTGCGCCCGGGATCTCCGGAGGATCCGCCGCCGGCCAGCTTGTGGACGGCGTCGGGGTGCTCGGCCCCCACCGACTGACGGAACACGACGATGTGCGTGCCGTCCGACAGGGCGTGGAAGGGCGCGAGGGCCGTGAGCCGGGCCGTGGTGGACAGGAAGGGGTCGATTTCGTCCGCGTCCAGCCGCTCACCGGGCGCGGCCTCCACCCGGCCGCCGTTCTTCACCACCGGCAGCGCGGTCGCTCCGGCAGCCGCTATGCCGGCCTCCGCGATCTCGGAGGGGAAGCGGAGCGGGACCGGGTTCTCCGACCAGTACGCGGCGTCCAGTTCACCCTTGGCGTCGTCGTGGCGGGAGAGGTCGAGCACGCTGTAGACGATGCGCCGCTCGTCGTCCATCGCCAGGGCCACGGTGGTGCCCTGGTGGCGGACGGTGGTGGTGTGGAGGTAGGTGCGGTCGCTGTAGACCTTGAGAAGGTGTTGCTCGCCGGACAAGAAGTCTCCTTGAAAGGCTTCGGTGCCGGCGGGGGAGCCGCCGGCACCGCGGGGGCGCTGTGGGGTGCACCGGCGGGTAGGCCGGGTGAGAGTTGCGGTGAGGGGTGTGGCGAGGGGTGTGGCGAGGGTTGCGCTGACACCGCCGCTGAGCTGCGGAAGCGACGGACAGTGGTTCAGCGATCACACGATTGACGAGGCGCGGGACGGCGTCAAGGATCGGTTTGCGCCAGGTGGCGAGGTAGGTGCGGTGGGGCCGGGTGGGACCGCCACGGCACGGGTCGGGGCAGCGAACTATAAGACTTGCCTTATATAAGGTGAGCCTGGCATGCTGTGAGTGTGCATGCATTCGATGTGCTGGGAGACCCGGTCCGGCGTCGCATCCTGGAGCTGCTGGCTCAAGGCGAGCAGACCTCCGGGGCGGTGACCGCCGCGATCCGGGAGGAATTCGCGATCTCTCAGCCGGCCGTGTCCCAGCACCTCCGGGTCCTGCGTGAGAGCGGGTTCACGACGGTACGAGCTGAGGGCGCGCGCCGGCTTTACGCGATCGACGCGGCGCCGCTGCGCGAGGTGGACACCTGGCTGGAGCGCTTCCGCGGTTTCTGGGAGCAGCGCCTCGACGCGCTCGGCACCGAACTCGCCAGGGGCAAGCGCGCCCGGCGGCTGCATGACGGCACACGAGGGGGCGATGACCGCGGTACGGAGCGCCGTACTGCCGCGAAAGAGAACGAGGAGACCTCAGATGGCTGACATCATCGAGCTGATCAACGCCATGCACCGCCAGGTGCGGGACACCGAGACCCCCAAGGGCACGGGCCGCAGCATCATCATGCGGCGCACCTATGACGCCGCCGTCCACGACGTCTGGGAGGCGTGCACCGACCCGGAGCGCCTCGGACGCTGGTTCCTGCCCGTCACGGGCGAACTGAAGCCCGGCGGCCGGTACCAGCTGGAGGGGAACGCGGGCGGCGAAGTGCTGCGCTGCGAGCCGCCCCGGCTGCTGCGGGTCAGCTGGATCTTCGGGGAGCCCAAGGAGGGTGACCTCAGCGAGGTAGAGGTGCGCCTGACGCCCGACGGCGAGGAACGCACCCTCTTCGAGCTGGAGCATGTGGCCATCGTCGACCCGGCGTTCTGGGACACCTACGGCCCCGGCGCCACCGGTGTCGGCTGGGACCTGGGCCTGGTCAGCCTCGGGATGTACCTGACCGAGGGCGAAGCGTTCGACCGCGAGGCGACGCAGGCCTGGAGCGAGTCCGAGGAGGCGCGCTCGTTCCTGACGGCCAGCAGCGAGGCGTGGGGGAAGGCGAACGCGGCCTACGGGACGCCCGCCGGGACGGTCGCGGCGATGACATCGGCCACGACGGACTTCTACGTGCCGCCGTCTTCGGGATCCTGACGCGAGGTCAGCGACCGGACGGCCCGCCGCCGGCCGGTCGCTTTCTCGTGGCAGCTGCGAGACCGGGGTGGAGGTATGCCCACGCCGCGGGCGTGCGCTACTCCGGCCCGGTCCGCTCCACGAGGAGGTCACCTCGGCGGCTGTCTCGTGTGAACGCCCACAGCACGAGCCCGAGGCAGCTGAACGCGGCACCCAGCGCGCATACCGCGCCCCAGCCGGCCACGGTGTAGAGGAAGGTCACCGCGATGGCGCCGGTGGCACTGCCGACCGAGTAGAAGACCATGTACCCGCCGATCAGCCGGCTGCCCGCGTCCGGGTGCAGGGCGTAGATCAGGGTCTGGTTGGTGACGTGAACTGCCTGCACGGCGAGGTCGAGAAGGATGACGCCGGCGAACAGGGCCCAGAGCGAGCTACGAACGAAGGCCAAGGGCAGCCACGAGACGGCGAGCAGGGCGAAGGCGATGCCGGTGGTCCGGCGGGAGAGGCCGCGGTCGTTCAGGCGGCCTGCCGCGCTCGCGGCCAGGGCGCCCGCGACACCGATCAGTCCCAGCGCCCCGATCTCGGTGTGGGACATGAAGTACGGGGCCTCGCTGAGCGGCAGCGCGACGCTGCTCCACAGGGTGCTGAAGGCGGCGAAGACGAGCAGTCCGAACAGGGCCCGGAGCCGCAGCAGCCGTTCCCGCGCGAAGAGCGTGACCGTGGAGCGCAGGAGCTGTCCGTAGCGCATCGTTGTCGACGGAGCGCCGGCGCGGCGCGGCAGCGCTCGGTACAGGATCAGGGCGAGCAGGGCGGTGAGCGACGCCGAGGCGAGGTAGACGGAGCGCCAGCCCGCGAGGTCGGCCACGAGGCCGGATGCGGTGCGGGCGAGCAGGATTCCGGTGACCACGCCGCTGGTGACCAGCCCGACGACCCGTCCCCGTCCGGAGGGCGGGGCGAGTGACGCCGCGAAGGCCACCAGCGTCTGGGTGACGACCGCGAGAAGCCCCGTCGCGGCCATGCCCGCAAGCAGGACCGCCGCCGTGCGGGCGGCAGCAACCACGGTCAGGGCCGCCACCAGGAGCAGTAACTGGGCCACGATGAGCCGCCTGCGGTCGGCCACGTCACCCAGGGGGACGAGGAAGAAGAGCCCGAGCCCGTATCCGACCTGAGTGAGCGTGACCACGCTGCCGACGAGCGCCGGGCTCATGCCGAGGTCGTGACCCATCGTCACCAGGAGCGGCTGGGAGAAGTAGACGTTGGCCACCGCGGCCCCGCAGGCGACGGCGAAGAGCGCGACGACGCCGCGGGTCAGCACAACCCCGGGACCCTCCCCGCCTCGGGTGTCGGTCTGTTGTGTCACGGCTCCACCGTTGCCGGGCATCAGCAACCCCCTCCATCTGGTTTCAACTTGAAACTGATGGTGACGGTAACCTCCTTGGTAGCATGTTGCAACCACAGTGAGAGTGAGGGACGCCATGGTCAGCAGGACGCGCTTCGACGACAGCGAATGCCCCGTCGCCCGGTCCGTGGACGCGATCGGCGACTGGTGGTCCCTGCTGATCGTGCGGGACGCTTTCGACGGGAGCCGGCGCTTCGGGGAGTTCCAGCGCAGCCTCGGCGTGGCGAAGAACATCCTCACCGCGCGCCTGCGCACCCTGGTCGCCGGCGGTGTCCTCGAAACCGTCCCCGCCTCCGACGGCAGCGCCTACCGCGAGTACGTACTGACTCCGAAGGGCGAAGCGCTCTTCCCCGTCATCGTGGCACTGCGGCAGTGGGGCGAACAGAACTTCTTCGCCGCTGGGGAGCCGCACTCGCAGTTGGTGGACCGCCGAGAGGGGCAGCCCCTGCGCGCACTGGAAGTCCTGTCCGCGGACGGCCGGCGGCTGAACCCCGGGGACACCACCGTCCACAAGGTCTCCGCCGCCCAGTGAGCCTGAGCTCGGGCCCTATGCCGACACGCTCACCGGCCCGATGACGCCGCTGTTAAGTCTCCATGGCGCGCGCCGGGTGCCCGCAGCGACACCGCCCCGTCTTCCCCGGACAGCGGCCCGCCCCTACGGTGGTCCACCTCATACGAACCACAGGCGGGCGCAGGCGCATACGAGCGGCGACGAACGCATGAGGAGGAGGCGCGCATGGGCAGGCACGACAAGCAAGACGACGGCGGCAAGGGCGACAAGCTGCCGGGCCGGCCCTGGACGCCCCCGAAGGAGCCGCCCACGATGGACGGCGGTTCCCCCGGAGGCGGCGGAAAGCACGGCAAGTGAACAGCTGGCAAAAGCTGGTCGCCGACCTCGCCGCGGACGGCACGCTGACCGCCGAGTGGGCGCCGGCGTTCGAAGCCCTGCCCCGGGCCGGGTTCCTGCCTGATGTCATCTGGCGGCACCACGTCCCCACCGGCCACGTCGAAGCCGTCGACCGGGCCCGGGAGCCGGAGCGGTGGCGAGCGGCGGCCGAGTCCCGCGATCCGCTGGTGACGCAATGGGACGACGGTGAGCATCACGGGCTGAAGCAGGGGCGGATGGCGTCGTCATCGGCGTCCGCCCCGTCCGTCGTCGCCGCGATGCTCACCGGCCTCGACGCGCACCCCGGTCACCGGGTCCTGGAGATCGGCACCGGCACAGGCTGGAACGCCGGCCTCCTCGCCCACCGACTCGGCGCCGGAGCAGTGACCACGGTGGAGGTGGACCGGAATCTCGCCGACACCGCCCGCGCGGCCCTGGCGAGGCAGGGCCTGGGGGCGGTCACGGTGGTGCACGGGGACGGCTTCCAGGGGCACCGGCCCGGGGCGCCGTACGACCGGGTGGTCGCCACCTGCGGCGTGCACACGATTCCCACCGCCTGGCTGCAGCAGTGCAGCCCAGGAGGCCGGATCGTGGCTCCGTGGGGCACCCGTTTTACCCGGACAGAAGCCACGGTGACGCTCACGGTCGCCGAGGACGGGCGCAGCGCCGGCGGGCCCTTCACGGCGCTGGTGCAGTTCATGAGCTTGCGCGCCCAGCGCCAGGAGCTCCCCGCGTACGCGGACTACGTGACCGCCGAGTCCCGGGAGAAGGCCGAGCGGGGCACGACGACGCTGACCCTCGGCGAGACCCTCGCGGGGGACTGGGATCTTTCGCGGTTCGTCCTCGGCCTCCTGGTCCCGGACTGCGCTGTCGTCTTCGACGCGCCGCGGGGCGGCCGGCGGCCGGTCTGGCTGTGCGGCCTCGGCGACGACGACCGCTCCTGGGCGTGCGTACTGTTCCGCGAGGACGATCCGGACGATCTGCCGTCATCGTCCACGGTGTATCAGTACGGGGCTCGCCGGTTGTGGGACGAGGTCGAAATCGCGCACGCGTGGTGGCGGGAGCAGGGCCGGCCCGGACTCGGCCGACTCGGCCTGACCGTTCACGGCGACGGCCGCGGCCAGCACGTCTGGTTGGACACCCCGGACCACGTCGTAGGGGTCCCGAGTACGGTATGACCGTGCGGTTGCAGGTGGCGTCCTCAATGTTTGTCCGGGAGACGTAGCGCCGCCTTGGTCAAGGTGGTCAACGAAAACGCAGGTTGTGAACGTGGTGAACGTGGTTGGAGTATCGCCGAAGTTGTGGGAGGCCCTGGACGCGGTGCCATGGGACCGGCTCGCGGCCGTTCACCCTGAGCACCCCGGACACGCAGATCGCTCCGGCGAGGAAGTGGCTCGCACGCTCCGCCGTCTCGTACACAAGGGCATGGAGGCGACGGAAGAGGACTGCGCCCCGCTGTTCGACCTCCTCGCCCCGTGGGACGGCGGGCTACCGCGTACGGCAACTGCTGCGCTGCCGTTCGTCGTGCAGCTCGCTGCCGATCCGGGCATGGGGGCGCGAGTGACGCTCATCGACGTGCTGGAGGTACTGCGACGAGCCGCGGTGAGGGCCGAACCGCAGCACATCGACGCTGGATGGCCCGAGGCGTGGCAGCGCCACCAGGGCGCGATACGAACGCTGCATGCGGATCCGGATCCCGTGGTGCGCCGGGCGTCCATCCCCCTCGCGGTCGGCGTCGCCGCCCTGGCCGAGCTGTGCCGGACGGAGCAGGACCCGGCGGTACGCGTGCCTTTGCTGCTGGCTCTGGGCGCTGCTGCCACTGAAGCTGCCGCCGCCCGTACGAAGCAGGAAGCCCAGGGATTGCACGATGAGGCGCTGGCCGTATTCGGCACCGCGCTCCAGGACAACCACCCCGCCGTGAGGGTTGCTGCCGTGCGCGCCTGGGCGCGGATCGATCCGGAAATCCCGGTCCAGCAGGTCGGTCTGCTGATGGAGGCACTGTCCGACCCCGCCGCGCCACAAGCCTTCGAGGCCGCCTGGTACACCCCGGGAGCGGATGAGCCGTCGTCACGCGACGACGTCATCTCCCCCATGGCCGACCTCTTCTACGACCAGCCGCAGACGGGGACGTCGTTCGTGGCCGGGATGGTGGAGGCGGCCTGCCGCGCCGGGGACGCGGCCCTGTGCCGCGCCGCGCTCGACGTGGCGTGGGACCTGCTGGTGCGCCGGCCGTCCACGGCGGCCGCGCTGCTGCCGGTGGCCGGCGGGCTGCTGACAGATCCGGACGACGGCGTACGGCTCAGAGCGACGCACCTCCTTGCCGTACTCGGCCCGCGTGCGGCGTCCTACGCGGACCAGCTCGCCGCGTTCCTCGACGACCCGGGGGAGGACGAGTGGATCGACTGCACCGTCGGCGAGTACGCGCGCTGGGCGCTGGCCCGTATTGGTGACGCTCGTGCATTGCCGGGCCTGGTAGAGCGGTTCTACGAGCCGTACCGGAACGGATACTCGGGTGGCTGGGTCGTCGGCGCCCCGCGTCGCCCCGACCTCGACGACCTCCTGGTTCCGCTGCGGGGCCACGCAGACGCCCTGATGCCGCAGCTGCTCGACGTCATGCGCCACCACGCCGCGCACGGGCAGGTGAGCGGACTGCTGACAGGTACCTTCCTCCGTGTCCTGGAAGCATGGGGCGAGGCGTCGGTACCGGCCTTGCCGGACGTCGTGCCGCTGCTGGACGACCCCTGTTATTCGCTGGACGCCGCCGGTGCGCTGGCCGCGATGGGTCATGCCGCCGCGTCCGCCGAGCCGGCCCTGCGCCGCTGCTCGGTCCTCGACACGCCGGCGAACCACCGCAAGGTGGCCTGGGCTGCTTGGCGCATCGGCGGCGACGGCCCGTCCGCCTTGCGGTTCTTCGGTGACGAGGTGCTGAGGGAAGAAGGCCCGTCCTGCCCCGTTGGTCTGCTGGCGGACTTCGGCAGCGCAGCCGCACCGTACGCCGACCGCGTGCGGCAGGTTCTGGACCTTGCGACCGGGTGGGACCGCGTGCAGGCGGCGGTGACGCTGTGGGCGATCACCGGTGAGTCCGAACCGAGCGTCTCGGCCTTGGAAGCGTGCGTGCTGCCGTTCGCCGACGGCCGGGGCGACGGCGGCTACGGAATCTTCGGCGACGCCTTGCGCGCCCTCACCCGGATCGGCACCACCACTCCGGCAATACGCACCGCTCTTCACGCGGCCAAGGCAACCGACCGGCGTCTGTCGCTGCGCGACGGCTACGAGGCCATACTCCAGGACGAGGAACTCCGGGCGGCGATCGAGCGCGTCCTGGCCCTTGACGGAAAACCGGGCGTTGAGCAGAGACCGATGCGCAGAGAGTCCGGCTGTCACGCCACCGGCTCGCGTGCGACAGGCCCGGCGTGGGTCCGACGCGGCGACGCGGGTGGGCAGTGAGTCAACGTAGGCGTGCCGGGGCGAAGGGGATTCCCGAAGCCAAACCGCGGCGGCCGATCACGAGGGACTCGCCGAGGAAGCTCACGCCGATGGAGAGCTGGATGGGGCGTGCGTTCTCGTGCATGCCCATCTTCACCGCCAGGACGCTGAAGCCGGCCATGACCGCCAGCGTACCGATCACCGCGAGGAAGGTGCGGCCGGTGTAGCGCTGCCACAAGAAGCCACCCTTGTCGACGAGTTGAACAGTGGCGCCGCGGAGCGCGCCGAGTGCCACGCCGAGGACGGCGCTCGCGGTGACCCAGGCGAGGTCGGTGCCGGTCACGTCCGCCATCTTCGCCAGGGACAGCAGCCCGATCCCGGTGAGGATCACCGGGGCCGCGAAGAGGTCCCTCGCGTTGACGGGTTCGCCGATCAGCCGTTTGATCACGACCGCGATAACGACCACCGCGATGATCAGAGCGAGCAGCCAGGGGTTCACGCAGTTACCGCCCATCTATATGGCACGACTAAGCTAAAACGGATGCTAGCGCGGTCGTGCTATAACGGCAATCCGTCAACGATCACGGGTCCCACTCCCCACAACAGGGACGCAGCGCAGGCCGGCACACCGGCGACCGCAACGGTGGGTCGGCGGGCTGCCGGATCTTGCTGCTGCCGGACCGCTACCCGCCAAGGCTGCTCGGCAGGTACTGGGACGACATCCGGGTACCCGCTAAGACGTCGTTACCTTTGGCCCATGCGGCCTTGCTGGGCCATCGATGCATGCGTCTGGAAGCGCTTCGTAGTGAGCCGAGCCGGGCAGGGAGCCGGGCCGAAGGCTGCCGGGTACAGGAAATGTGGAACGTGCGACGAACGTGGATGCTGTTGCCGTTCAGTGTGGGTCAGGGAAGGAAGAGCTACAGGCGATGCTGTTCTCGGTTCCGGAACAAACGTGGTGGTTGATCGCGGCTGCGGTGACTGTGATGTTCATGATCACGCTCGTGGCGCTGCCGCCTAAGCCTGACGAGGTACCAGAGGCGGCAAGAGCCAAGTTCGAGCAGCTCAGGAGGAACGGCAAGTGGGCCGCCTACGTGGCAGCCCCTGTCCTCTACGCTGTGGTCGGCCTGACAGCCCTGCTCAGGCCGGAACCGGCAGCAGTCGTCCTGTTCCTGTACAGCGTTGGGATTGGATCCATGCCGATCGCCCTGCTTCCGATGCGGCGTCGGATGTATCGGCACTACTTCGCCCAACTGCAGAATCCCGGAGGCAAAGTCACGATGGACCGCCTCTCGGCCGTCTGGATCTACAGCTTCCTCACCCTTGTGATCCTGGCATCGACCGCGCTGGTGTCGGCGGCAACGTATGAGCCCAGGGGTCTTTGAGGCAGCGCCCTACTCGGTGAGTCGTCGGCAGTTGATGAGGCTCGTGGCGATGGCTGTGAAGGCGAGGAAGTGTTCCGGCTTGCGTTCGTAGCGGCGGTGGAGCCGGCGGCAGCCGGCGAGCCAGGACATGGTCCGTTCGATGACCCATCGGTGACGTTCCGAGTCGTTGGGAGGTCTCGATGCCGCGGCGGGCGATCCGTGGTGCGATACCGCGAGAGCGGAGCCATTGCCGCACGTGGGGGTAGCCGTAGCCCTTGTCGCCGTGGAGCTTGCCGGGCCGCCTACGGCGTGGACCGCGGCGGCTGCGGACCGGCGACAGATCGTCGGCCAGGCCGGCCCGAGCAGCGGCGGCGCCTGCTGCCACGTGCATCCCGACGTGGCCACGAACACGATCGCGGCCAGACACTCAGGATCCCCCCGGCGTATACGGCAACGACCTCGCGATCGCAGTGGCGTCGCAGACCCCGGGATGCTCGGCGAGGCGGCACCCCCGCGAGGCCGGGTATTGGTCGTTGGTGGCCTGGCCTCCGCGGCTCCCACCACCAAGGCTCCCTGCGCACGTTGGTTGCTGCGTACGGTGATTGCTCACGTCCCGCTCTCCGATGAGCAGGCGTCGGCCCACCGTCCGGCGCCACCTGCTCTCTGAGGGAACCGAGTCCAGGACGGTGGCCGGCAGGGTGCACGCGCGGGGTGTTGTTTCGGCTCGACCCCGCCCGTCGAGAGATCCCCTGGCCCGGGCCGACTCCGATTGTGCTTCCGTCGGCCGGCTCACGCCTGGTGGAAAGCCTGTGTGACCCTGCCTCTGAAGACTGTCTCCTGGCCGAGGTCGGCGCCTCCGTCACCCCCACCGTGCCTGGTCACCGGTCGTCGGCCTGCAAGACACCGGTGAGGCGCAGGTCGAGGTGGGCCCTATGCCGTGTTGGTATTCGGGGCTGTGACGCGTGGTTGTGCCGGCATCACGCCGTCCGGCCGAACCCTCCGGCGCCCCGCAGGGCGTGCGGTGGGGTCCTGAGGGGCGAGGAGGAGGTTTTCGTAGGTGTGGTTCCGACGGGCGGTGGTGCGATGGTGGAGCAGGTGCGCGGCGCGCTGCGGCTGGCCGGCATCGATGAGGGCGCGGGCGAGGGTGTCCTGGATGATCTCCCGCTCCACGCGCACCCCACCGATGCGCTCCGACCGGTCGCCCAGCGCGGCGAGGAGATCGACGGCCGGTCCCGCGCGGCCCGCCGTGATGTGGGCCAGCGCCTGAGCTACAGGGGCGAGTACGTCGGCGTAGTCGGGGCGGGCATCGCTTGCGGCGCGGCGGGCGAGGGCCTGCAGGGCGTCGGTGTCGGCGGCGACGGCGAGTCCCAGGGCCAGTTGGAAGGTGTGGAAGACCTCGGCCCAGCCGCCGGGCTCGGCCAAGAGCCGGTGGATGTGGTCGAGATCCGCGGTGCGGGCGGGGGCCTGTCCGGCGAGGAGCAGGCGCCAGTTGGTGGCCGAGCGCATGCCCACGTCACCGTGGTGGAGCTCGGTATCGGCGCGGCGTCGGGCGTCGGCGAAGTCACCGGCGGCGATGGATTGCAGGGCTGCGTGCCATTGCAGGTGGCGGCGCTGGGTGGCGTGGGGGTCGGCGGCGAGCCAGGTGTCGATGTAGGCGGCACAGGCGGGGCCGGTGCCGTGTTCGTGTTCGGCGTGGGCGCGGGCGTGAACGGCCGGTCCCGAGCGGGGGTTGAGGGCGAGGGCGTGCTCGGCCAGGGCCCATGCGTCGTCGGGACGCCCCTGCTCAGCACGGGCCCCGGCCAGCCAGGACGCCCACGGCCAGGACTCCGCCCCGGCGAGCGCGTACTGCTGCTCGGCGAGGGTATGACCGTGCTCGCGGTAGTCGAGCGGGCCCGCGAGGGCAAAGGCGCTGAGCATGCTCCCTGCGAACACATCGGCCGGAAACTGCGCGAAATGCACGATCAGATGGTCGGCGGTGGCCCGGTAATGGCGGTGGGTGAACAGGTAGATCGCGTAGACGAGCGACTGCTCCCGCGCACCGGCACCGGCCCGCGTGGCGTCCCGGTGGGCGAGCAGCAACTCGCTGCGCAGCGTCGCATCATCCAGTGCCTCGCTGTCCGCCAACACGACCAGCGCCCTGGACAGCCCGCAGCCGGGGCGTCGCTGCACGAGCTCCTGGAGCGCGGCAGTGGAACGACCGGTCGCTGCCAGCCACTGGCCCACCGCCGGATCCGATGCCGACAGGCTCGACAACAACGACACCTTCACCACCTTCTCCTGCGGACGGATGCCGTACGCAGCACACGAGCGTCACCGTACAGGCGGCGGCCAACGGGTTCTCAGTGCGTAAGAGAACCGAGCTACTCAGCCCCAGGAATAGAGATGCCTCCGAGGGAGAGGCCTCCTTCTTCGGCGGTGGCGATCGCGCAGGTGAGTCCACTGTTGCCACAGTGATTCCGTGGCAGCCCGAGCGGCAGTTGCCCGGCGTTGCCCGAAACCGTTCCCGTGCTGGACACCGTCGCACCCGCTGCTCGCGGCCCTCCCGCGGCGGCGCAGACGTTGCCGGACGCCGGGTTGCCGATGCTGATGATCGCGTGTGCCGGCGCCGCCGACAACGCCACTGTGCCCAGTCCCGTACCGACCAGCACCGCCCGTTTCCGCACCCACCTGGCCCGCGTCGCCGCGCTCATACGTCACCTCATTCATCCCGCACCAGCGCTCATGACCGGTTTCCAGCCTGTTTCTGCGTTAACGACCGAATCTCGGGAAGGTTGCGAACTCTGGGAGCGAGTGGACATGGCGCGGCTTCTGCCGATTTCCCGGGCTGTGCCGGCTGCTGCGCGCGGCGGATCTGTCCGAGAAGCGGCCCGGCCAAGAGCCGGAATGGCCGGTCCTACGGCTGCTTGGCTGCAGCCGGCAGGTTGTGCCATGCATGTCCGCAGGCGCCTTTGCAGTACGTCTTGCGGCGGCGAGTGTCGGCAACGGCGAATACGGAAACGAGAACGCGGAACGCCTTGACGTGTTCAGCGGCGGGGAGGCCCGCGAACCCGTAGCGGGGCGGATCCATGCAGATCATTACCGAGGGGTTGGCCGTGGGCTTCACACCTGACCGCGCCACGCCCGCATGGCCGTCCGCAGCTGTAATGTGCGCCTGCATCGCATAGCCGGTGACTTCCTGCAGTACTTCTAGCCGGCGTCTCGGAGCGAGGCCGGAGAACCAGTTAGCACCATCGTCCAACGTGCGGAGTCCTTGGGCGATCTCGTTGACGACCCGCTCGGTCTCGCGTTGGAAGGTGCGGCCGTCGTCGCTGCTTGTTTCGGTCATCGCTGGATGATTTCACGATGCCGGTTCCGTGCGAAGGGCCGTACCCCGCACGCGGGAGCCGCGCGGGCGGAAACCGGAGACAGCCTGCTCCCACGACCTGGCGGTGCCGCAGGACTCTTACTCCGCGGCCGGCTCTCCAGGCGCCGCAAGGCATCGCGGACGGCGCTGTCTGTCCGCGAGTGCGGGGCCTGATCGAGCCGGGTTCATGGCTGCTACCTGTGATTTCTCGCTGAGATGTCAAGCGCGGGAGGACATGCTGTGCTCCAGCTGCGAGTCCGTTGCTTCGTTCGGCCGGAACACTTCGTGCCTGCGTCGCACGTTCGTTGAGCACATCCGGGGCCTGGCCCGCCGGTACGGACGGCGGACCGAGCGGCTGCGGTCGGCGCTTGCTGATGTGGGGCTGGCCTCGGTGGGGCGGGCCGGGGCTCGGTCGGCCTCCGTGCTGGGGATATCCGTCAGCCGGAGCACCGTGTTGTGCCTGGTCAATGCTCTTCCGGAACCGGACGTCCCGGCACCGCGAGTGGTCGGAGCAGACGAGTACTCCACCCGCAAGGGCTGACGTACGGCACGGTGCTCGTGGACGTCGAACCCGTCGCCCCGCCGACCTGCTGCCCGCTCGTGCGGTGTTCAGCCCGGCTGCATAACTGGCCCGAAGAGGATGGGGGCCGCCGGAGGGCAATGATCGGCGCCGACTAGGGTCCGTCCTATGGGTCAGCACGTTGCGGACAGCGCCATGCGTGACCAGCGAGCACACAGGACGTTCATGCAGGTCGCGATCCGGCCGCGTCCGGCCGCTCCGGAGGAGCTGGGCCCGGAGGACGGTGCGTCGTGGCCAGGACGGGCCGGCCCTGGCCACGGTGTCTGCGGTCAGACTCGGCGGAGGTCGATCTCGGTCTTCATGCCATCCTCCGTGCGGGACTCGTGCAGTCGCTGCGGCACATGACTGCCGGCCTTGCACTCCGTTGCCTGGACGGAGAAGTGGAGCCTGTGCTCCATGAGGCTGCCCTTGCGGTCCAGGTCCCGTACTTCTGTCTCACTCGTCAGATCGACGCTCGGGTCGTACGGATTCACCTCGCCTACCGTGTAAGGGTGGAAAGTGTGGGCACTGAACTGGACCGTCGCGGGCCGGCCGGCCAGGTTCAGTGCGAAGCCCGTCACCTGGGTGTACGGCTTGGCCCCCGGCTCGCGCTTGAGCACGGTCACCTCTACCTTGCGCTCGTTGCCGTCCAGGAAGAACCGGGCGGTGACGTCATACGTCTCCGCCAGGAACTCCGCCGCGCCCTCGCCGAGCATTCTGCCGAAGTTCGACCCCTTCTCCGCCATGCCCTCCATGCCGGGCACGGGCGGGACCGTGTGGCTGAGCCCGTCGAAGAAGCCGCCGATCTCGCGGCCGATAACCGACGTCCCGTCCGGAAGCTTGACGGACTCGGTCTGATACGTCCCCTTGTACGTGCTGCCCAGGTAGGAGTCGAACGAGCCGCCGCAGCCGATGACCCGCGGCTCCTCCTTCCTGGGCACGTCGGGCTTCTCAAAGCGCCAGTACTGGAAGGCGCGGTCCCTGTCCGGGAGGCGCGTGTACTGCTCGAGCACGGCGTCCTTGTTGCGGTCGAGGTTACGGATCCCGAGCCACAGGTCGTAGTTGTTGACCGAGTCGGGATTCTTCGCGCTCAGACCGCTGTGCAGCCCGTAACGGCCGTCGCCCTCGTCGGTGAGCTGCCAGTACGTCGCCGGGTCATCGGCGCCCTCGCCGAGCAGGTCCATGGCCCGCCCGGGAAGGGTCTCCGGGAGCACTCCGCGCGGCATGTGGACGTACAGCTTGGTCTTGAGGTTCTGCAACCGGTAGAGCCCCGCGAACATCTCGCTCTTCTCCGCCGTGACCTGCTTCACCACCCACGACTGCTGTTCCTGGTACTTCGCGTCGTACTTCGGCTGCTGCGACACAGTCGCCGGCTCCTTGTCCCGCACCGTCAGGTAGAGCCCGGTCGCCTCATTCCTGATCAGATACGTGCCCTCCGCAAAGTTCCCCATACGCCCCTCCAGCCTTGTCATGCTGCCGGCACCCGCCGGCGATCATTCAAGGTATGGATCTTCTTGCGTTGTGTGAGGGGCAATCTCGGCCAACCCTGCACTTCATGTTCACCGAAGTAACAGTCTGGTCCACCGTGCGGGATGCCAGGACGTGTACAAGGGCGGCTACCAGCCACCTGTCGGACACCAGCCAATCGCCACGAAAATACACGGGCTGCGGCGGAGTAGCTTTCGGGCGCCGGGCACGGAATGCCGACGGCTCGGCATATTTGCCGCTGGCCTCCTGCCCGATCCGGAACCCGGCCGCCAGTGCCACTCGGACAGCCTCTGAGCTGCGCAGAAGTGGGACAGGAGGCTGCGCCGCGGCCTTGGCTCAGCAGAAGCCCGGAGGTGGAACAAGTAATCGATGAGCTCCGCAACTACCGGGGCGCGTCATTATGATTGAGGATGTCTCATATTCTCACAGGTGATTGTCTGAAGCCCTGGCGGCTGTGCTAAGAAACTCCTGGAAAACCCGAACGGCATTGCCGTCGAGGCATAGCTTTACGGGCTGGAACAGTGAAGGGCGCCGGTAATCCGGCCTCCTGTGGAGGGGAAGCTCGTGGCAATTGAGTTCCAGACGGTTCACTTTCGTATCGAGCAGTCGGACGGCAGGAACAGCAAGTCACAGGAAGAATGGGTGAAGTTCTCCAAGCCCATCCGCTGGGACGAGAACGGCGCTCCCATTGTCGAGGTAGCGATCCAGCACTTCGACATCAGTTACAACAACGGCGGACTGTGGGCGGCTCGATTGCGCAGGAGCTGGTGAAGGTCGAGAGGGGGGAGCCGCGCAACAACGGGGTGCCGATCACGGCGACGGCCTGGATGCGGGACAACCCCGGAAGCCTGGCCTTCGTCGCGGAGGTCACCGCTCTGGTCATCGCTGACCTGGTGTAACGCCCCTGGATTTGACGGATGGGCCGGCACGTCACACCTGCGGGCGGTGATCTCGTCCGGTGGCCGCACCATTTATCCGGGACCGGCTACGGTGCCCGTACCTGCATAGCCGCGCAGGTACGGGCCCCTTTTCGTGTCGGACCCTGCGCCCGGTCCGTACCCTCACAGCCCGCCACCCAACGCGTCGAAACCCAGACCCATCGTTAGGGCCTGTCCGATGGGTCAGCGTGACTGAGCGTCTCGCCAAGATCTGATCCCAGGTGCCGTCCGCTGACTAACGTCGGTGTCGGTCATGCACCGTTGCCCAGTTCCCGAACCGGGTGGGCAAGTCTCGCCGGGGGACGCCAGTCCGCTGGCGGAAGAGAACGCCGTTGATGATCAAACCGTGATCCTTCCAGCGCCCGCCTCGGCCCCTGTTCTTCGGTAGGTGCGGCTCCAGTCGAACCCACTCCACGTCCGTAAGGTCACCCCGCCCCACGCTCAGACTGAACGATTCGTCGGCGGGCCCGTCACTCGACCCGTCGGACAGGCTCCCATCGGCCTCTCGGCGCCGGCAGCAGGCTCGCAGCACGCGCCGCTGACTGCGAGTGCGCCGGTGCAGCGGGGGGGGGGAGCCGGCGGGGACGAGGAACGGCGGGTGTGGCGATCGGGTGAACGGGGACGTGTCCGGCAGCTCCTCCGGCTCGTTCTCGCCGTAAAGGAATGCACTTGCCGGAATTGACTGAAGGAGTCCGGATGCGACGAGTCCTCACGGTGTCCGCCCTGACCGCGGCCGCGCTGAGCGCAGGCGTCACCGGTCCGGGCGCGGTTGCCCATGCCGCGGCCGGGGCGGTGCCGGGCATCGACATGGTCGGCACAGAGATCACCCCGGTAACGGTGATCGCGAAGGTGGACGATGTCCTGCAGCAGGCGACGGCGGGGCTGGGCCGGGCGGCCGGGGGCGGCGAGCTAGGGAGGACCGTGCGCGCGGTCGGCCGGACCAGCGGGGTCTTGAGACAGACAACATCCGACGTCGAGCGGTCCACCGGACAGACGGCGACATCGACAGGACAGTCCCTCGGTGGCGCCCTGACGGCGGGGGCGAGGGGCAGCTTGCCGGAGGGAAGCCTCCCGGAGCCGGGCTCGGTCCCCGGATACTGAGGCGGCGGCGCAGCACGGAGCCCTGAATGCCGTCGAGCTCCAAGGTCGGCACCACACACCGGCCCGGGCCCTTCGAGTGCCCGGCCGGAGAGGGCTGCCCGGTGGCGGCAGCCCGCCCCGCTCCTTACGGTGAGGGCGGAAGGCTTCCCGAGCCGGTAGGGAGGGCGGAGACGTGATCAGTGGTGCGCACGTTGTCGTGTTCAGTCAGGATGCCGAGGCTGACCGGGCCTTCCTCCGGGACGTGCTCGGCTTCCCGTACGTCGACGCCGGCGGCGGGTGGCTGATCTTCGAGCTACCGCCCGCCGAAGCCGCGGTACACCCCTCCGACGCACCCGGCGGCCACGAGCTGTTCCTGATGTGTGACGACATCCGGCAGACCGTAGAAGAGCTGACCGCGCAGGGCGTGGAGTTCACCCAGCCGGTCAGCGACGAAGGATGGGGGCTGCTCACCACGCTCCGCCTCCCGGGCGGAGGCGAGCTGCGCCTGTACGAGCCGCGACACCCGCTCGCGCGCGGCCTCCGCTGAGCGCGACCGGCGGCTGCGTACGGGCATGGCCTTCTTCCGGGTCGAACGCGAGGTCCCGCTGCCGGCCGGGACCGTCTGGGAACGGCTCACACACTGGGAGGAACACGCCGCCCAGGTGCCGTTCACCACCATCGAGGTGACCACTCCGCCACCCACCCACACGGGAACGCGCTTCGTCGCCCGCACCCGTCTCGGCCCCGTCGCCTTCGACGACCCCATGGAGGTCGTGCGATGGCAGCCGCCCCCGTCCGGCGCCGCTCCCGGCTACTGCCGGCTGGAGAAGCGAGGGCGTGTGGTCCACGGCTGGGCCGAGATCACAGTGCGGACTGTCGCCGGTGGGACGGACGCCAGGGGGTGCCGCGTCGTGTGGTCCGCCGACGTGCGCGTGCGCGGAGTGCCCCGGTTCCTCGACGGTCTGACGGGACGGGCCGCACGCCTGATGTACGGGCGGATCATTGACGGCCTGCTGCTGGACAGGGGGCGGGGGAGGGGGAGCGGCCTCGGCAACCACAATGGCAACCGCCACCGCACGCCGTAAAGGGGGCGTTTCGATTCTCGGTATTGAGGTGGATTCTGCGGGGTGTGCGCCGGCATGGTCCGCCGTGTCCGGTGGTACGAAGCGAGCCCCGCAGCGGACCCGTACGCTCCGACGACGACGGCGGCATCGTGCAGCTCACCGGGCCCGTCCGACCGGTCCGCGACCGGATGCGGCACCACGCCCGCTCCGTTCCCAGCAGCACGCTCGCGCCGCCGCTGTGGTGCCCGGCCCCCTCAGTCCGGTGAGGCTGGGCACCCCGACGGCGGCGTGTGGCATGCGGTGGCGGGCTGCATGCTGCAGGCACCCCGCCAACCGCGCCCCCCTCGTCACACGAAGGCGCTGTGCCCGGTGACGGCCTTGCCGACGATGAGGGTGTTCATCTCCCGGGAGCCCTCGAAGGAGTAGACGGCCTCCGCGTCCGCGAAGAACTTCGCGATCTCGTAGTCGAGGACGATGCCGTTCCCGCCGAACAGCTCGCGGGCCCAGGCGACGCATTCGCGCATGCGGGTGGTGGTGAACGCCTTGGCGAGCGCGGCTTGTTCGGCGCTGCCCCGGCCGGCGGCGACCAGCTGGTTGAGGCGGACGACCATGCCGAACATCGCGGTGATGTTGCCGAGCATCTTCACCAGGAGGTCCTGGATCAGCTGGAAGGATCCGATGGGCCTGCCGAACTGCACGCGCGTGGCGGCGTACTCACGGGCGAGTTCGTAGGCGCGCACCGCGATCCCCAGCGCCTGCCAGGCCACGCCGCCCCGCGTGTGCGCCAGGACGGCGGCCGTGTCGCGGAAGCTGTCGATGCGCTGCAGGCGGTCGGCCTCGGGGACCCGGACCCCGTCGAGGACGATGTCGGCGTTCTGCACGGTCCGCAGCGCGATCTTGCCCTCGATCTTCGTGGCGGTGAAGCCGGGGGTGCCCTTCTCCACCACGAAGCCCTTGACGTTGCCGTCGGCGACGTCGCGTGCCCAGACCACGACGAGGTCGGCGAAGGTGCCGTTGCCGATCCACCGCTTGGCGCCGTCGAGGACCCAGGTGCCGCCCTCGCGCCGGGCGGTGGTGCGCATGCCACCCGCGACGTCGGAGCCGCCCTCGGGCTCGGTCAGGGCGAAGGCGCCGATCTTGTTCATCGAGGCCATGTCCGGCAGCCAGCGCTCGTGCTGCTCCCGGCTTCCGCCGCCGCGGATGCTGCCCATCGCCAGGCCGGTGTGGACCCCGGAGAAGACGGCCAGCGACGGATCGACCCGGTTGAGCTCCAGGTTGAGGAAGCCGGAGAAGAGCTCGCTGCGCGGGCGGCCGTCGCCGAGTTCGGGATAGGCGTATCCGGCCAGCCGGAGCTTGGCCATCTTCTCGACCGCCGCGACGGGGAACTCGGCCCGGTCCCAGGCGTCCTGGACCAAGGGCTTGATCTCGCTTTCCAGGTAATCGCGAATGGTGGCAAGTTCGGCCCGTTCGGCGTCGCTGAGGAGGTCGGCGAAGCCGAAGAAGTCGGGGCTGGAGTGGACGGGCTTGGGCATGGATGACTCCTGAAGGCTCATATCGGCACGGGCAAAGACTCAGCCGTGGTCGGCGCGGCGCAGTGCGGCGGTCAGGGCGAGTTGCTTGCGGTCGCGGAGGAGGGCGCGCTCGCGGTACGCCTCGGGGCCGTGTCCGTAGGCGGCCTCGGTCTGCTGGACGATCGTGGCGACGGCGTCGTCGTCCAGCTCCGGGCGGCCCAGGCGCTGCCAGCCCTCGGCGAGGCCGGGGCCCAGGTGCCGCATCATGTGGCGGATGCCGCCGGGCCCGCCGCCCAGGTGGAAGCTCTCGAAGGGGCCGACGGTTGCGTAGCGGCCGCCCAGTGACGCCTTCATGAGGGTGTCGAGTTCCTCGGCGTCCACCACCCCGCTGATCACGAGGTGGATCGCCTCCTGGAGCACCGCGCTCTGCAGCCGGTTGGCCGCGAATCCGGGGACTTCCTTACGCAGCCGCACGGGCGTCTTGCCCAGGGCCCGGTAGAAGGCGACGGCTGCCTCGGTGACGTCCTCCGCGGTGCGCTCGCCGGGCACGATCTCCACGAGGGGCACGAGGTGCGGGGGATTGAAGGGGTGGGCGACCAGGAGCCGGGCGGCGACGGTGTCCGGCAGGCCGGCGGCGATCCGGGAGGCGACGATGCCGGAGCTGGAGGTGGCCAGCACCGCGCCGGCCGGGGCGTGCCGGGCGATGTCGGCGAAGAGTCGCTGTTTGAACTCCAGGTTCTCCGGGCCGTTCTCCTGGACGAGCTGGGCCCCGGCCACGGCCTCGGCCAGGTCGTGGGTGGAGCGGATGCGGCGGCGCAGTGCGGCCGCGTCGCCGCCGGGCAGTCCGGCGGCGAGCATCGGCAGTGCGTCGTCGATGGCTTCGTCCAGGTCCTCGCGCGGATCGGTGACGGTCACCTCGATTCCGTACGAGGCGAACAGCGCGGCCCACGCGAGGCCGATGGTGCCGGCGCCGACGACGGCGACGGCCTTCCACTCGGCCTCCGAGCCGCCCGTCGACTCGGCCTCCGAGCCGCCCGTCGACTCGGTCTCACACCTGCTCGTCGACTCGGTCTCCGAGCCGCTCGTCCGCTCGGTCTCCCGCCTGCTCGTCCGCTGGGCCTCCCACTCGGCCTTCCGTCCGCGCTCCCCCTCGGCCTTCCGTCCGCGCTCCCCCTCGGCCTTGCGCCCGCTGTCCCACTCGGCGGTCATGACGCGTCCTCCTCGGTCAGGTAGTCGTAAACGGGAACGGCCTTGTCCAGCGTGAGATCCGTGACGATGTGGCAGGCCGAGACGATCTCGCGCACCGGCAGGTCCGCCAGCGGCGCCAGCACGTGCTCGAAGAGCTGCAGCCGTGCGGGGCCGGTGTAGGCCTCCTTGACCACGAGATCGGTGATCCGCGTCCGGACCAGTTCGCAGACGCGTGGGGTGCCGTCGTAGCCGGGGACGACCTTGAGCATGTACGTGGGCACGGCGATCTGCTCGTGGGCGAGGCGCGGGTCGAGCGGCCGGTGCTTGTAGCCCATCGTCGCGGTGGCCACTCGCACGCTGCCGTAGTCCAGCGTCCCGACCAGCGCGGAGTGGTCGGCGAACAGGGCCGGAGTCCCCATGGCCTTCGGGTACGCGCTCACCTCGCGGCCCGCGGCGGTGGCGGCGAAGCTGTCCAGGTACATCGCGTGCAGGTACTCGCCGTGCTCGTCCCCGAACCGCACCGGAATCGCCTGCCCGGCCTCGACGTACGGGCCGTAGGCGGTGGCGTCCGCCATCTTGATCACCTCGAACCGCACCAGCGGTTCGTCGACCTGCAGCGGCTCGGGCACCACGGCCCGCAGTGCCTCGGGGTCGGTGCGGTAGACGATGGTGAGGTATTCGCGATCGGTGAAGCGGGCCGCGACGGGGGCGTACGCGGGCGCCGTGGCCGGGGTGCTGACGGTACCCAGGATGGTTGCTCGGTTCATCGTCCGCTCCACTGCGGGGCCCGCTTCTCGGTGAAGGCTCGTACTCCCTCGGCGAAGTCGGCCGAGCGCAGCAGGGCTCCGGCCTCGGCGGCCTGTACGGCGAACGCCTCCGGCTCCGGCACGCCGTCGGTCAGCCGGACGGTCCTCTTCACCGCGGCCAGGGCCAGCGGTGCGTTGGCCGCGATCTCCTCCGCGAGCTCCAGCGCGGCCGGCAGTGCCCCGCCGTCCGGGGTGAGGCGGTTGACGACGCCCAGCTCGCGGGCGCGTCCGGCAGTGATCGTGCGGCCGGTCAGCAGCAGCTCCGTCGCCAGGTGCCGGGGGATGCGCCGGGGGAGCCGTACGACTCCGCCGCCGGCGGCGATCAGGCCGCGCTTGACCTCGGGGAGGGCGAAGCGGGCGCCCTCGGCGGCGACCACCAGGTCGCATGCCAGGGCGAGTTCGAAGCCGCCGCCCAGGGCGTGGCCTTCGACGGCCGCGATGAGCGGCTTGGTGACGGGGGCCTCGACGAGTCCGGCGAAGCCCTTGCCGGGCACGGTCACCTGCTCGCCGAGGGCGGCGGCCTTGAGGTCCATGCCCGCGCAGAAGGTGCCGTCCGCGCCGGTGAGCACGCCCACCCGCAGCCCGGGGTCGGACTCCAGCCGGTCGACGGCGGCGGCGATGCCGTGGGCCACTTCGGCGTTCACGGCGTTGCGGGCCAGCGGCCGGTCGATGGTGATGACGAGGGTGCTGCCGGTGGTCTCGGTACGGACGCCGCTCATCGCCGCACCTCACCAGGGCCGAGTGTGAGACCGCGGTCGAGCTCGGCGAGCACTTCCTCGGTGTGCTGGCCGGGCAGCGGTGCGTGCCGGCGCACCGAGGCCGGCGTGGCGGAGAACGTCAGCGGTATGCCGACCACCCGGTAGGCACCCTCGCTGGGGTGTTCGGCGACGTCCAGCAGATGCCCCTCGCGGACGTACGGGTCCTCGGGCGCGTCGTCGAGCCGCAGCACCGGGCCGACGGGGATGCTGTGCTTGGTGCACACTTCCGTCCACTCCTCCGTGGTCAGACGCGGCGTCACCGTCTCCAGCAGCTCCGCCAGAGCCTCGCCGTCCCGCTTCGCATCGATGAACTCGCCGTTCACCCGTGGATCGCCGGCCAGGTCGGGACGGCCCGCGGCGGCGAACAGGTCGCGGAAGTTCTGCGGGCTGTACGGGATGATCATGGCCAGGCCGTCCTTGGTCGGACGGGCCCGGTGCCCCTTGTTCATCGACAACGGAAAACCGGTCGGGCCCATCGGTGGTTCGAAGGTGCGACCCTGCAGGTGCTCGACCAGGTTGAACGCCAGCAGCGTGTCCACCATGGGCACCTCCACCTGCTGCCCCCGGCCGGTCGCCCGCTGGTGGACGAGGGCGGCCAGCGCCGCGTAGACGATGGTCAGCGCGGCGACCTTGTCGGCGATGATGCTCGGCAGCACCACCGGAGCCCCCACGTCACCGGCGCGCTGCGCCAGATCCAGCAACCCCGAGGCGGCCTGCACCGTCTCGTCGTACGCGGCCAGCCGGGCCCGGTCGGAGCCCGGACGGAAGCCCTGGGCGTGGACGTGGACGAGGCGCGGGTGGGCGGCGGCGAGGCTCTCGTAGTCCATGCCGAGGCGGCGCAGCGCGTCGATGCGCATATTGGTGATCAGGATGTCGGCGGTGCCCACCAGTTCCAGCGCCTTGGCGCGTTCGCCCTCGTCCTTGAGGTTGAGGCGCACGCTGCGCTTGTTGCGGTTGACGTTGAGGTTCAGCGGCGTCATGCCGGGTGTGCGGTGCAGGGCGCCGACGCGAACGGTGTCGTTCGGCGACTCGATCTTGATGACGTCGGCGCCGAGATCACCGAGGATCTGCGCAGCGTAGGGCCCCATCACGACGGTGGCCATGTCGATGACGCGCACTCCGGCGAGCGGGCCGGTGGCCGACGGGGCTGTCCCCGCCACGGCTTCTGCGGATGCTGCGACTTCTGCGGATTCTGTGTGCTCTGCGGGCTCAGCGGGCTCTGTGAGATCTGCGGATTCCATCACCACTCCACTACTACGGAAAAACGGGGCGGGAAGGGGGAGCGTCTCGCCCTCTTCGGGCTTTCCCGCGTCCTGGAAAAACGCTAATCCGGTGGCGTACGGGAACCCAAGGGATCAGTGGTACCGATGCGCGAAAAACGGCGTGACCACAGTGGTCACGCCGTATGGAGGAACGGAGTGGAAGGGGAAGGCGTTCGGACGGGTTCGGCAGCGCTTGACGGAGCCGGCCGGCCTCTAGGAGGGGTCGGTCTCGGTGAACACAGCCCCGGCCTCCGCCACCAGTCCGTGCAGGTCGCCGTCCGGTTCGGCCCGGTCCCGGCGCCAGATCAGCCCGGTCGCGAGGCCGGGGGAGAAGTCCCGGAAGGGCAGGACGACGCTCGCGCCCTTTCCGCTGTCACTGCTCTTCGCGCTGAGCAGCGTGATTCCGAATACCGAGCCGTTGGCCACGATCTCGCGGACGCTCGCATAATCACCGATATTCAAAGTGATTTCCTTGTGGATGCCCGCGGCTTTCAAACGGACCCGGAGCTGGTCGAAATAGGTCGGGAGCGTACCGGGAGCTGACGTCACATACGTGTGGTCGGTGAGCTCGCTCAGCGACACCGAACTGCGCGAGCCGAACTCGGCGGCCGGCAGCAGCGCGCCCAGCGGCTCGCGCAGCAGCTCCAGCACCTCGATCCCCTCGGCGTGCACCGGCAGGTGCACCAATGCCATGGCCAGGTCACCGCGCTGTACGGCCTTGACGAGGTTGGCGCTGTTGCCGGGCCAGCGCTTGACGTCGTACCCCTCGGCGCAGCGCTCCTCGACCCGCTCCAGCCGCTCCCGCAGCCGCGCGTGCAGAGCCGGCACCACCCCCACGTACACCGTCTGCCGCTCGGAACCCAGGGCCCGGCGCAGCTGCCACGGGATGTCGTCGAACCGGCCGAGGACGTCCTTGGCGACGGGCAGCAGCGCCGCGCCGGCACTGGTCAGAGCCACGTGGTGCGAATCCCGGTCGAACAGCCGCCGGCCGAGCTCGCGCTCCAGGTCCCGTATTCGCTGACTCAACGGCGAGGTGGCCATGTGCAGTTGCCGCGCGGCCCGCGAGAAGCTGAGGTTCTCGGCGACCGCTACGAAGTAGCGCAGATGGAAGATCTCCATCGCCGTACCCTAAAGCCTGGCTTGTGTTGGTGTGACCAGGGGCTGCGGGCGAGGCGAGGCATATGAAGTCGCACGAAGCCGTACCCACCTGCAAAGGTGACCGATATGAACAACGAACCGAGCGGACCGGTCCGCCACCATGACTCCGGGAAGTGGCTGGTGCGGTTCGCCGACTGCATCCTCGTGGTCTGCCCTCGGTGCGGTGGCCGTGCGCTCGTCGTGCCCAGGCCAGGACTGCCGGAACGCAAGCACTACGGCGAGCTGCTGTTCCTGCCACGCCGACTGTCCTGCTCGGGCTGCGGTGCCACGGACGCCTGGGAGCCGGGCATGCAGGGAAAGGGCCTGGTCGGCGCGGTGATGGGTGGCACCGAGGATCCGTTCTTCCGGCGGCCGCTGTGGCTGCAGACCCGTTGCTGCGGCAAGGTTCTGTGGGCGTACAACGAGGCCCACCTGGACGAGCTGGCCGCCTACACCGGTGCCCGGCTGCGCGAGCGCGGCCTCGCTCGTCCGACGCTGGCGATGTTCGCGCGGCTGCCGGCGTGGATGAAACGGTCCGAGAACCGCGACAAGGTCCTGGCCGGTCTGGAAAGACTGCGAGACCTGAGCGAGCGATCCTCCCCAGCGGACCGCTCCGACGCGGCACACGAACGAGACGACCGCCCCCGAACGCACCACAGCCTCTACTTCCGCGGCGGCGCGTACTGAGCCTCCGGATCCTCCGGCGAAAGCGCTGAGGCTGGTTGTACTGCCCCGTCTACCGCAGGATCGCCGTGATCACGCCCCCGCCGACCGCCTTGCCCGCCTCCCGGATGGAGAACCGCATGCCCTTCTCCATGGCAACCGGCTCGGCGAGCTGAACAGACATGAAGGTCAGGCCGCCCGTGGACACCTCGATCTCCTGGTCGCTCTGCCGGAGGAGCAGGATCTGCCCGGTCACATCCGTCGTGCGGAAGTAGAACTGGGCTCGGCGCTGCACGAAGGTCACGTCGCGACCGCCGTCGTCCTCGGGCAGGACGTAGACCTCGGCTTCGAAGGCGCTGCGGGCGGTGGCCGTGCCGGGGGCGGCGAGAACCTGCCCGCGTTCGACGCCCTCGCGCGTGACGCCGAGCAGTTCGAGGCCGACGTTCACCCCGGCCTCCGCCCACTCGGCGCGCTCGCCGCGAGACAGTTGGATGGCGGTGACGGTGGCAGTCCCCGAGGTGCTCAGACCGACGTACTCCACCTCGTCACCTACGCGGACGGTGCCGCGCTCGATCCGTCCGGTCAGGACTGTGCGCGGGTGGGGGCCAGAGGAGGAGAAGACGTCCTCGACCGGCATCAGGAACGGCATGTCGCGCTCGCGGGGCACGGCCGGGAAGCCGGCCGTGACGGCCAGCAGCTCCTCGACGGCCGAGGGCTGCAGTGCCGAGCCGAAGACGATCGGTATCTGGTCGGCCGGATATGCGTACCGCCGTAGCAGTTCACGGGTCTCCAGCTCCAGGACCTGCTGGAGATCCGGGTCCTGCAGCAGGTCCGTCCTGCTCACGAACACAGCCACGTGCTCCACACCGACCGCCCTGGCGAGCCGGAGCAGTTCCTCCGTGGCGGGGGTCGGCCCGTCGGCCGCCGATATCACCAGCACCACTGCGTGGCGGTGTCCTCGCGTCAGCTTTTTGGCACCGCTCGTGCGGGGCGGCCAGTCGAGTGCCGTGAAATGCCGCGTTACGGGGACATGGCCCGTGGCCCGCGCGACCGCCTCGACCAACGCGGTGGTGCCGCTGCCCGGAGCGCCGACGTACTCCACCTGCCGGCTTGATCTGACCATCGACTCATCCATCGGTCCATTCTCAGCTGCCGGCCCACGCGCGCCACCATGCATGGGCCACGGTCCGGACTTCCGTCAGGCTTCGGGCTGTCGGGGGTAGTCGCGTTCCGTCGGTTACCGAGTGGTCCCAGGTCCGAGTGTGGGCAAAGCTCCACCGCCTGGTCCTGGACGAACGTGGTGCCCGCGGTGAACTGGCCTGGTCACGATGCGCGATTGGCTCCGTCAGCGTGCGGGCCCTTCAAAGTGGGCAGCTGACGGGACCGAATCCGACCGACCGAGGCAGGAGCGGCTCGAGAATCCACCTCTGCCGGTCGGCGTCTCCGCTGCAAACCTCCAGGACAGCCGGGTGCTGATCCCGCTGGGTTGTGGAGCGCGCGGCGTCCTGACTGTTCGGCTGTCGATGACTCCAGCGTCGCCACGAACCCGAGCCCGAGCACTACCTCGCCTTCACCGCCATCGCGGTGGCCCCCACATGCCCGCGCGAAATGGCTAATTGAGGGGCGTTTAAAAATCGGGTTCGTGGGCGCACAACAGCGACGCGATGGCGCCGTGGTTAGCCTCGAAATATGACTCTCACGAACCCGTATGCGGGAGCGGGCACCGGCCCAGGGCGTTGGTATAAGGGGTCGCTGCACGCGCACAGCGATGTCGCGGAGATGTACCCGGGCTCCACCCACCACGCCGAGGACGAGCCGAGGTCGGCGGCTGCCGTGCTACAGACCTACAAAGACGCCGGGTACGACTTCGTCGTACTCGCCGAGCAGAACGAGTACACCACCCGGAACGACATCGGGGGCATCACCCACCCGCCCGGGGGCTTAACCGTCATCCCCGGGGCGGAGCTCGACGGGGGCCGCGTCAGCACCGACCAGCACCTCAGTCACGTCAACCCGTCGGGCGACCCCCGCTACCAGGTGGCGAAGAACGAGTGCCTCACGCTCGACGAAATCGTCCAGCGCGCAAAGAGCGACCCTCAGCGCGATGAGAACAACCCGGCACACCCGAAGCAGCTGATCACGCAGCTCCACCCCCAGTTCCCCAGGAGGCCCGACGGCCGGGAGAAGAACATCCTGGGCAGCAAGAAAGTCGACGCCCTGGAAATCGTCAACAGCTGGTGGATGCAACGTCCCCACGCCTTTGAGGATTCCGGCGGGAAGTACAGTCCGTTCGCATTCCACCTCTGGGACCGCCTGCTCAAGCCACTTGAGCCAAACGAGCCGGGTCAGCGTGTATGGGGCGTGGCGGGCTGCTGCAGCGTCGCGGAGCGTGACGTGGGCGTGTCCTGGATCAAAGTGTGGCTGGACAAGGACGAGGGCAACAACCCGAGCGTGGATTCCCTGATGCGCGCCATCCACTCCGGCAGGTTCTACGTCTCCGCCGTGTCCACCCCAAGGGACCCGAAAATCCCACCCGGCCCGGAGAACCCGCCGAACGTCCACAAGAACGTCCCCGGCGTCACGATCGACCAGGTCACGGTCCACCCCAGCGGATCAGGAGTGACCATCACAACCAACGCCGAACGCGTCTATGCCATCGTCGACGGCAGCCCCCGCCTGACCGTCCCGGAGGACCCCGCTGGAGGGACCTTCACCACCCCGTTCCCGTTCCCCGACCCCGACCAGCACCGCGATCATTTCCCCGACGCCAAATACATCCGCTTCGAATGCGTCGCGGCCGACGACAAGTGGGATCAAAGCTACGACTGGGACAACACCCAGAAGGTCAATCGTTCCTGGACTCAGCCCATCTGGGTCAACTGACACGGCAGGGCACGGCAGGTTGCAGGCACCCGCCACTGCGCCGTGCTGGCGCGATCTTGCTCCTGACAACCTCCCGCTGCCCTGACGGCACTATCGGCCCCACCCACCCGGGCGGGGCCGACTGCATGCGGGCACCGTTCAGAGCCATTGAACCGCGCCACACCATCTCAGACTGCCGCAAGACCACACCAAACGAAATGGCGTCTTTACTGAGTTTTTCGTTAGTTCTGTGGTTGTTGGGGGTGGATTATCAGACCGGTGTGGGTGAGGAAGGACCAGGGGAGCTGTTCGTTGGAGCAGATGCGGTGGATGCTGCGTTCGGTGGCCTCGGCGTCGGCGACGTCGGCGAGGTTGGCCAGCTCGCGGGTCTTGATGGATGACCGCAGCAATTCCACTGGGTTGAGCTCGGGTGCGTAGGCGGGCAGTCGTTCCAGGGTGAGCCAGTCCTGATCGGCCGCCCAGGCGCGCATGCGCCGGCTCCAGTGTGCGGATAGTCCGTCCCAGACCAGTACCACCGGCTCACCGGCGTAGCAGGTTTTGACCTGTTCCAGCGCTTCGATCAGCGAGGTGGTGTTGTAGCTGCCGGGCTTGAGGTGGAAGCACAGCCGTGGACCACGGCCGGGGTCGGTGGCGTGGTAGCCCAGTGCGGCGGCCATCCCGGCGCGTTTCCAGTTCAGCCGGTGCCGCAGCATGGGAGTGCGGCCGCGGGGCGCGTAGGTGCGGCGGACCTGGGGCAGCCGTGACACGCCTGATTCGTCGAAGAACACGATCCAGGCACGTTTCTTCACCGCCCCTTTTTGATGCGTGGCCATTCCTGGGCGACCCACCGGGCGATCTCCGCCTCGTCCCGCTCCACGGCCTGGCGTCTGGGCCGTTGCAGACTCCACCCCAGCCGTCCGGTCAGCAGCCGCCATACCGACGCCCGTGCCAGTTCCACCCCGGTCAGCCGCTCAACCACCACTCCGACCCGCTCCAGGGTCCACAGGTCAGCCTCGAACCCGTGCGTCTGGGCGCCTTGCTCCAACGCGGCCCGGACCACCTCGACCTGGCTGTCATCCAGCTTGGGCGGCCGACCGCCGGCCGGACGCCGCCGCAATGCCCGGGCCCTGCCCTGTTCCCACAGACGTTTCCACCGCCGCACGCTCTCGGGATGGCTTCCCACCATCCGAGCGAGCTCGGCATCAGGGTGTCCCCGCTCGAACAACTCGACCGCACGCATCCGCCGGGCCTCCGCCAACTGCGGTCGTGTCAACGGTGGAACACAGACTTCAGGACCAATGGACTCAGGCTCAGGAGGCACACCAAAATCCTCACATCACTGAAGCGCGCAAGGGCCGCAGAGCGCCGTCGCGGTGGGAGCGGACGATGGGGGAGCGGCCGTGGAAGTTGATGTGCTCGTGGACCAGCGGGGACAGCCGTGAGCGGATGTCGGGGAGATCGTGACGCCGCCGGCTTCGAGCTTGTCGACCGCGGCGTCGATGTACAGGGTGTTCCACCACACGACGGCGTTGAGGGCCAGGCCGAGAGCGCCGAGCTGGTCTTCCATGCCATCGCGGTAGCCATGGCGGAGCTCGCCCAGGCGGCCGAAGCAGATCCGCCGTCCCAGCGCGTGGCGGCCTTCGCCGATGTTGGGCTGGACGCCGATCATGCACCGGTATGCCTCAGAGTCGATGAACTGGAGCAGGTGGAGGATCTTGAAGATCCTCCCGTAGTGGGCGAACGCGTCGCCCAGGCCGGTCACGCGGTCGCCGCTGGTCATCATCCGCAGCAGGTCATACGCCCGCACCTTGCCG
The DNA here is from genome assembly GCF_051386535.1 of Streptomyces sp. URMC 127. NCBI lineage: Bacteria > Bacillati > Actinomycetota > Actinomycetes > Kitasatosporales > Streptomycetaceae > Streptomyces > Streptomyces sp. URMC 127. Next base: position 50,422 of record NZ_JBPQTW010000004.1, on the reverse strand, counting down.
CTCTGGAGCGAGCCGGCAACGCGGAGGTGATCATCCGATAGGTGCTCAACTGACACGACCTGTCAAACTGCCACCAACGCCCTTAGCGTTCCTTCCAACAGCAATACCGGCGGGACCCCTGCCAGTGCGGCCTGTACCGTTGGCCGCCCAAACTTCCCAGCCACCTCTCACCGAGCGTCACAGATCAGGAGATTAAGCACAGCTAGTAACCGGCCCGTCCGCACACAGCAGAGCGTCCACCAGCTCGAACAGCGCGCTCCCGCGCGCGGTCAGGCAGTCAAATGAGTCCTCCCGGAAGGGAGACTCCACAGCGAACACTTCCTGCCGGACATCGTGGTGCAGCGGACTCACCTCCAACAGCGGCCCTGAGGCCGGTGATTCTTCGTGCAACTGGATCAGTAGGAAGGATCACGCGAGGGCTGCTGCCGGCACATGCCGAACTCCCGGGTGAGTGACCTCGTTCGACCGTTTGTGCGTCTACGGCATGTCAGAGTAGGCGAGGTGGGCTGCGCAGGACCGGCATCGGAAGAGATACGCTGTCGGCTGGTCGTCCTTGTCCAGCGAGCTGAGATAGTGCTCGACCTGGTCCGGCGGCCAGCCCCAACTGGTCGTCTCCTCTCGCAGCATCTCCAGTGCGTCGGGGTGAGCGGTAAGTTCGACGGCCCCGGCCAGACTCAGGAACGCGGCACCGTCCCCGCAGTGGAAGAACCACTGCGGTTCCTGCCATGCGGAGAACCCCGGGGTCTGCCTGTCGACGGCCGCGAAGACCTCAGGAGGCACGTCGTCGCCCAAGCCCGTTCCCCCTGTGAAGTGGGCTTCGAACTGTTCTGCGGCGCTGCCGTCCGCAATGCACCATGGGCACAGCCGGCCGTTGAGCTCCTCGGCCGCGTAAACCGGTCCCCTGTAGATGTACCCGCGTTCCCGCCCACAGCAGATGCACGTCGCGCCAGAGGGAACCACCACGCCCGTAGCAACAGGGTCAGGGTGGTACGGGAACTCAGGAAGCAGCTCAGTCACAACCCGCAACCGTAACAGCGGCCTCGGACGAACGGTCAGTCACAGGGACCATAAAGCACAGGCTGAGGCGGGGAGGGTAGTTGAGGGCCGGGGTCGGCCGTCCGCCGACCCGGATACGGCGGTGATGGCCAGGGTTGTCGCGGTGGCGTGGCCGGCCGGGCGTCGGCCACGGCCGGGCCGGACCTGGCATCCGGGAACCGGCCCGGCCGGCGGCGGTCATTCCGCTGCTGAAGCAGGTTCTCGAACGGCTGGTGGCGTAGCGGCGTGCTTGCCGTCGAGAGGCAGCGGTTCGGGGAGCGCCACCCAGACCGGCGAGGTGAAGGCACCCATGTCGGCGCCGGACTCGGTCAGCGTGGGCAGGAAGCGCTCCGGCTTGCTGTCCACGGCATGGAGCACCTTCACGGGCCTGCGAGTCGTGTTGGCGAGGGTCTGCGCCTGGTCCATGACGCCGGCGACGATCTGCGGAAGCCGGCCGTTGACCGAGACGGACCGGGTGCGCTCCGGTCCGGCGCGCCGTCCTACCGCCGTGTTCACTTCCCAGCCGGCCGGCTGCTGCCGATAGTCGGCCATGACCTGAACCAGCCACACTGCGGCTTCCGCCTCGGTCAGGGCGCCGCCGGCGCGCAGCTGGTCGAGGCGTTCCTCGCTCGGGCCGGGTTGCGCTGCTACCTCGGCCATCCACTCAGTGAAGTCCGTCATGGTCTGGGCAACGACCGGGGCCGGCTCCGGTCGCCGTGCCTGCGGCCATCCGGGTGCCCGGGCGGCGACCAGTGACCCGCATGGTGCCATGAGCGGCCGGAACCCTGCGGTCAGCGAGCGAAGGGGCACGCCCGCACCTCACGACCTGCCCGCGCCCCCGCCGCGGCGCCGTTGGCTGGAACATCGCGGTGATGCGGCGGGCCGGTCCGTCCGGCGAGCGCGAGACCAACCGCGGCGGGCGTCGACCGCAGACGTTCGCTCCACCGGACGAACGCCGGGCCGGCCCCGGCACCTGCTCGACGGAGGTGCGCCGGTCACACGGCGGGTTCCTGCAGGCGAACCGGCGGACCCGTAAAGCCCAGCATCGCTCGGCCACGCTGGTTCAGCCAGAGCGCCGGGAATGAACGAAGCCGGTCAGGTCGTTCATCAAAACTGCTGCGCACTCGACGGAGTTGAGCGGCGCAGGCTGCGGAGGCGTGCGGCAGTATCTCTGTCGCCTTGAGATGAGAGACGAAGGAAGCGACCATGCCTGGAGACGAAAGCGCCGTGAACACACTCCTCCTCGTGCACGGCGCCTGGCACGGATCCTGGTGCTGGGAGCACCTCCTGCCCGCCCTCGCCGCACGCGGCCTCCCCGCAGTGACTGTCGACCTGCCCAGTGCAGCGCCGGACGGGGACGGCACCACAGGTCTGCAGGATGACGTGCAGGCCTTGTACGCCGCGCTGGACCGCGTCGACGGGCCCGTCACCGTCGTCGCCCATTCCTACGCCGGTCAGCCGGCCACCGTGGCAGCTGCCCACGACCGGCGCATAGCCCGCCTCGTCTACCTGGCGGCCTACCAACTCGATGCGGGTGAGAGCACGTACGGGTTCCACGGCATGCGTGTGCCGGACCGGGTGGAGGGATACGCCCCGCCTATGCCCAACCCCCGGGAGGCCTTCTACTCCGACGTTCCCGCGCCGGAAGCTGAGAAGGCCTTGCAGCGCCTGACCCACCAGAGCCTGCGAACCTTCTGCGAACCGGTGACGGCAGTGGGATGGCGGGACGTTCCCTCCACGTACATCCTGTGCGAACACGACCGCGCTCTCGCACCGCACGACCAGGAACGCATGGCAGCTCGTGCGCAGACTGTGCACCGGCTGCCCAGCGGCCACTCTCCCTTCCTGTCCATGCCGGACCGGCTCGCCGATCTCCTCGCGAGGGACGAAACTGCCGCCGGCTAGGAGTCGATCTCACTTACCCCTTGCCCCGCAGGCGGCGTTGTCCGTATGCAAGCGCAAGTGGATCGTTCGTCCTCGTGGAAGGACGGATCCGGCCGCTGCCCGGGACAGGTCTGCCAGCGTCCGGCGCGGCGCTCGCGTCGACGGCCAGAGTCGTCACATCGGACGCCGGACTCACCAGCGAACGCTCGCTGACGAGGTCCTGAAAGGGGGCAGGTGGCGGGCGCCTGCCCGGCTGCCCCTCCGGCGAGGCCGCAAGGACTGCAGTCCCTGCGCAGTTTGCGTCCTCTCTGCCTCCCCCGCATGCAGGGTTGGACCGGCGGCGTCTCACCGCATCACCTCACCGCCCATCTCCGCCGACCTGACAAGGATGTATCCGGGCCGCGTGTGCGTCTGGAGGGCCGCGGTCGAAGGGCAGCGGTGGCGGTCTCCGTCGGCCGCGGTAGCACGGCACCCACCCGTATAGAGGGCTATGCCCCAATAGGTGGCCAGGCAGCGTTAAAGAGTGGATTATCCGCAGGTAGGATCCAGGTCGGCATACGCCGGAGACGGCGCGCCGCGCGGCCGGGGGAAGGCGGCGCCGGCCCGCCGTACGGCACGCGTGCCTGAAGGCGTGGATGGGGTGGGGCGGAAGATGGTCACCGGGAACACCGGCGACGCCAGGAACATCAGGAACACAGGGAACACCGAGGAAACCAGGCTGCGCTTCGCGCTGCTCGGCCGGCTGCGGGCGTGGCGCGACGACGAGGAGCTGGCGCTCGGCTCCCCGCAGCAGCAGGCGTTCCTCGCGGTGCTGCTGCTGCGCCAGGAGCGGGCCGCCTCGATGGCCGACATCGTGGAAGAGCTGTGGGGCGGGAACCCGCCGCCCCGCGCCGTGGGGACCCTGCGGACGTACGCCTCGCGGCTGCGCAGACTGCTGGAACCGGAGCGGGCCGTAGGTGAGTCCCCCCGGGTCCTGGTGTCCGTTCCCGACGGCTACGCGCTGCACGTGCCGCGCGAGGCCGTGGATCTCGCCCGGTTCGAGGACCATGTCGCCTCGGCGGGCCGGGCCCGGGCGGCCGGACAGCTCGCGGAGGCCCGCGCCCGGCTGCGCCTCGCGCTGGAGCTCTGGCAGGACGTCCCGCTGCCCGGCATCCCCGGCGCGGCCATGGACGTGCACCGCGCCCGGCTCGCCGACCAGCGCCTGACGGCCCTCGAAGCCCGCCTGGAGCTCGACCTGGAACTGGACGGCTCGCAGTCGGTCCTCACCGAGCTCGCCGGCCTGGCCGCACACCACCCCCTGCGCGAACGGCTGCGCGCCCTCCAGATGATGGCGCTGCACCGTGACGGCCGCTTCGCCGAAGCGCTCGCCGTCTACGACGAGGCCCGGCTGCTGCTCAGCGAGGAGCTCGGGCTCGAACCCGGTCGCGACCTCGCCGAGGCACGGGATCTGCTCACGGCGCCGGAGACACCCGGCAGCGCCGAGCTTGAGGGCGAGCCGGCCGCTCCGTTGCTGCCCGCTCAGCTTCCCGTCGACCTCGCCGACTTCACCGGCCGCGCCACGCTCGTGGCGGACCTGTGCGCGCTGCTGACCTCCGACCGCCCCGGGGCCGCCACCACGGTGGTGGTCTCCGGGGCCGGCGGGGTGGGCAAGAGCGCCCTGGCCGTGCACGTCGCGCACCGGGTGCGGGAGTCCTTCCCGGACGGCCAGTTCTACGCGGACCTCCAGGACGCCGGCGGCCGGCGGGCCGATCCGGCCATCGTGCTGGGCTCGTTCCTGCGGGCGCTGGGCGTGGACGACGCCGGGATACCCGAGGGCCTGGCGGAACGCTCCGCGCTCTTCCGCGACCGGCTGGGCGGACGCCGTGTGCTCGTCCTCCTCGACAACGCCCCCGGCCCCGAGCAGGTGCGGTCCTTCCTGCCCGGGCCGCCCGGGTGCGCCGTTGTGGTCACCAGCCGCAGCAAGCTCGCGGGGCCGGTGTCCGCGCGCCTGGTCGGCCTCGACGCCATGACCCGGGACGAGGCGGTCGAACTCCTGGGCAAGGCCGTGGGCCGGGCCCGCGTCGCCGCCGAGGCGGACGCCGCTGCCGGGCTGGTGTCGGCCTGCGGCCACCTGCCGCTGGCGGTAAGGATCGTGGCGGCCCGCCTGGCCACCCGTCCCGCGTGGCCGCTCGGCGCGCTGCACGCCCGGTTAACCGACGAGCAGCACCGGCTGGCGGAACTGCGCGTCGCCGGCCTGAGCGTCGAGGCTGCCTTCGCACTCGGTTACGCTCAGCTCCGGCCGGCGCAGCAACGCGCCTTCCGGTTGCTCGCCCTGCCCGACGGCCCGCACGTCTCGTCCGCCGCCGCGGCCGCTGTCCTCGGCCTGCCGGCGCCGGAGGCCGAGGCACTGTGCGAGTCCCTCGTCGATGTCAGCCTGCTGGAGTCTCCCGCCCTCGGCCGCTACCGCTACCACGACCTGCTGCGCCTGTACGCGCGTGGACGCGCGAGCGCGGACGAGCCCCCGGAGAAACGATCCGCCAGCCTGCGCCGCCTGCTGGAGTTCCTGGTGTCCACGGTGCGTGCCTCGCACCCCGGTACCCTCGCCGGGGCCGAACGTCTGGGGGCGGCAGCGACGGTCCCCGGCCTGTTGTTCGCCACGGCCGAAGACGCCGGTGCCTGGCTGAGCGAGGAGGCACCGTGCCTGTTCGCGGCGGTGCGCCAAGCGGCCGAGGTCCCCGCCGTCGCCCCGGCGGCCGACCTGCTGCTCATGCTGGAGGAACTGCTGGAACGCGGCTGCCCCCCGCTGGAGTTCGAGCAGGCGGCCCACGCGGTGGTGGCGGCGGCACTCCGCCTGGGCGACCGGCGCAGCGAGGGACGTGCCTGCTTGGCTCTCGGCTACGGCTACTACTACGCGGCGCGCCTGCACGAACTGGCCGTGGTCTGCCGCCGGGCCGTGGCGGCGAGCCGCGCGGCCGGCGACGCGCTCGTCATGGCCGACGCCCTGGTGCTGCTGGCGCGCTGCTCGTATCACGTGCGCCGCCACGACGAGGCCCGTGCCCTCCTCGCCGAGGCGTCGGCGGTCTTCCGGGCGCACGCCGACCGGTTCGGTGAGGCCAATGTCCTCGAAGTGCGCTGCCGGGTGCGCCGGTCGGAGGGCGAGACGGGTCCGGCGGTCGCGGACGCCGAGGAAGCCCTGGCGGCCCATCAGGGGCTGAGCGGCGGCCGCCGGGTGGGGTTCGCCGTGTACGAACTGGGCGTCGCCCTCGGAGCCGCCGGGCGGACCGCCGAATCCGCCGCACGCCTCACCGAGGCGCTGACCCTCTTCGGCAACCGGCGCAACCGGCTGTGGGAAGGGCTCACACTCTTCCGGCTCGCGGAGAACCGGCTCGCCACCGGCCGTGCCGAGGAGGCCGCGCAGCTGGCCCGGACCGCGGCCGCGACGCTGGAGGAGGCCGGGAACGCCTGGGGCCGCGCCCACGCGCCGGCCGTGCTCGGCTCCGCCCTCGGCCGGCTCGGGGACCACGACGGCGCCCGGACGCACCGGCGCACCGCGTACGAGATCTGCGCCCGCCCGGGCATGCCGGAGGCCGACGACCTCCTCGCGCTGCTCGGCGGCGACCCCGGTCCCCGGGACGAGGCCGAACCGGCACCGGCCCCCTGACGAGATCGGCCCGCTCTCCTCGCGTGCCTGACCCGTCACAGCGCAACCTGTGTCCCGGCGATCCGCCCTCTGCGACCTCTCGCCGAACGTGCCTTCTCACTCGAACGTGCCCTCACGCAAGAACGGCCCTCACGTCATCCGGAGACATCCCATGCCCTCCACTTCCTCTCCCCGCCACTCCTCCGGCGGCGGACCCGGGCGAAGCACTGGCTACCGGTTCACCGTTCTCGGTCCCCTTAGCGTGCACGACGGGTCGGCCGCGATGCCCGTCGGCGCGCCACAGCTGCAGGCGGTGCTCGCGGTCCTGCTGTTACGGGCGCGCACCCCCGTGTCCGCCCGGGAACTGATCGCCGCGGTCTGGGGCGACGAGGCCCCGGCCGGCGCGCTGAGATCGTTGCGCACCCACGCCTTCACCCTGCGCCGGCTGCTGGAGCCCGGCCGGCCGCCCCGCACCACCGCGCGCACGCTGCTGACGACGGGCGACGGTTACACCTTGCGCGTCGCCCCGGAGAACATCGACCTGGCGGTCTTCGAGCTCCGTACCTCCGAGGCACGGCGGGCCCGGGCCGCCGGCCGGCCCGAACGGGCGCGCTCGCTGCTGGTCTCCGCGCTGGACCTGTGGCGCGGCAGGCCGCTCGCCGGCGTGCCCGGCCCGTACGCCGAGGCGCAGCGCGTCCGCCTGGAGGAGCTGCGCCTGTCGGCCTTCGAGGCCCGCTGGGAGGCCGAGATCGCGCTGGGCGGGCACGACAACGCGCTCGCTCCGCTGCGCGCGCTGGCCGCCGAACACCCCTGGCGCGAGCCGGTCCACGAGCTGCTGATGACGGCGCTGCACCGAGCCGGACGACAGGGGGACGCGCTCGACGTCTACGCGCACGTCCGCCGGGCGCTCGCCGAGGAGCTGGGCACCCGCCCGGGCCCTGGCCTGGACCGGCTCCAGCAGAAGATCCTCGCCGCCGGAGCGGGGCGGCACCCGGGCGAGGCGACAGGGCTGCGGGCTCCCGCCCGGCCCTACGGACCGGCGCAGCTGCCCCAGGACACCGCCGACTTCACGGGCCGGAACGAAGAGGTGGACCGGCTGTGCGCCGCGCTGGAGAAGGGCCGGATCGTCGCCCTCAGCTCCATCAGCGGGATGGGCGGCATCGGCAAGACCGCTCTGGCCGTCCGCGTGGCCCACCGGATGCGCCACCGCTTCCCGGACGGGCAGCTCTACGCGGACCTGAGGGGGACCGACCCCCGGCCCGCGGAGCCCATGGAGGTGCTGGGCCGCTTCCTGCGCGTCCTCGGCGTCCGTGCCGGTCACCTGCCGGCGCTGCCCGGGGAGCGGGCCGCCCTCTACCGCTCCATGCTCGCCACTCGTCAGGTGCTCATCCTGCTGGACAACGCCCGCGACCTGGCCCAGGTGCGCGACCTGCTGCCCGGCGCGCCCGGCAGCGCGGTGCTGCTCACCAGCCGCTCCCGCCTCGCCGGCCTGACCGGGGCCACCCTGGTGGACCTGCGGCCCATGGCGCGGCCGGAGGCCCTGGAGCTGCTGACCCGGATCGCCGGCGGACCGCGGGTGTCCGCCGAGCCGGAGGCCGCCGCCGAGGTGCTCGAGGCCTGCGGCCGTCTCCCGCTCGCCATCCGCATCGTGGGTTCCTGGCTGGCCGCCCGGCCGGACCACACGCTCGCGAAGACCGCCGCGCTGCTGGCGGACGAGCAGCGCCGCCTCGGCGCGCTGAGGGCGGAGGACACCGCCGTGGAGACGACCTTCCGGCTCGGCATGGACCTGCTGGACGCCGAGCACATACGCGCCTTCCACCTGCTGGCCCTGCCCGAGATGACCGAACTGGGCGCGCCCGCCGCCGCGGCACTGCTCGCCCGGCCGGAGCGGGAAGCGGAGGAGCTGTGCGAGTCGCTGGTCGACCTGAGCCTGCTGGAGTCGGTCGCCCCCGGCCGCTACCGCTACCACGACCTGCTCCGGCTCTTCGCCCGCCAGAGCGCATGCGCCGACGTGCCCGGCAGCGAGCGGACCGCCGCCCTCACCCGCCTGCTGGAGTTCTGCCTCGCCTCCGCCCTCGGCGCCCACCGGGCGTGGCTGCCCGACGACGTGTTCCCCGGGAACGCGGCCCCGCTGCGCTCCGCGGGCCTGGGCTTCACCGGCCCGCAGGAGGCCGCCGCCTGGCTGCTCGACGAGCAGACGTCGCTCCTCGGGCTCATCGAGCAGGCGGCGGGCGACCCCTGCCTGTCGCTGACCGTCTGCGCGGACCTGCTGCTGGCCGCGGACCCGCTCGGCCGCCTCGGCGCGCAGCCCTACGGCATCGAACGCGCCGCCCGGATCCTGGCCGAGGCCGCGCGCGCCGCCGGTCACCGCACCGCCGAGGCACGCGCCCTGTACATGCTGGGCAGCTCCGTCCAGCACCGCTTCGCCATGCGGCTCGGCGCCCCGTACCTGGACCGGGCCGTCGAGCTGTGCCGGGCGACCGGGGACCGCACGCTGCTCGCCCACGTCCTGATAACCCGGGGCGGAGGCGCGCTGGCCCTGCGCGACTTCACCGCCGCGCACGCCATGCTGACCGAGGCACTGGCCCACGGCAGGGCCCTGGCCAGCCGCGGCATCGAGGCGTACGCGCTCGGCTTCCTCGGCCTTGCCCTGCTGGCCACCGGCCGGGCTGAAGAGGGGCTGGCGCACTGCCGCGAGGCCGTCGCCGTCACCCGGGCGACCAGGGACGTCGCGGGCGAGGCCAACGCGCTGCACAACCTGGGCCAGGTCTGCCTGCGGACCGGGCGGACGTCCGAGGCCCTCGACAGCCTGCACGAGAGCCTGCGTCTGTGGCGTGAGACGGGCTCCCGCTTCCGCGAGGGCCTCCTGCTCGGCGCCATCGCCGAGGCCCACAACCTCTCGGGACGTCCCGCGGAGGCCGCCGAACACGCCGAGCCGGCACGCGACATCGCCGAGGCACGCGGCGACGCGGGCATCCTCGCCCGCGCCCTCGCGCAGCTCGGCCACGCCCACCGGCTCCAGGGTGACGCCGACCGGGCCCGGGAACACTACCGCCGTTCGGAGAGCGTCTTCCGCGAGCTCGGCCTGCCCGACGCGGACGACATCGCGCGGCACCTCCGGGAGCTGTGACCACGGCGGTCGGTGACGCAGGCCGTGTCGCCCGGCCGGGGGATCCGGGGACGCGGAGTCCCGGCGGGGGAGTGGGGCAGCCGTCCGCCGAGGGAACTCAGCCATCGGCGATCGCGCCCCGATGGCTGAGCGGTCCTGCCCGGCGGAGCATCACGCTCCGCCGGGCCCTGTCCGTCAATTCCGCTCGCTACGCGGCGGGCCCGAGCTTCTTCCACGGCTTGCCACCGTTGGACTCGGCTTCGCCCGGGGCGACGGTGGTGTACCACTGGGCGTACCAGTACCAGCCGTCGTGCTTGACGAACGCGGCCGTCGAAGCGGCCGGGTCGCCGTTCACGAGGTGGGTCTCCCAGGCTGTCGCGCCGTTGGCGACCTCGATGTCGTGGTCGCCGGTGGCGGAGCGGAGTTTGAACACCCCGTTGTGCCGGGGGCCTCCGGGCGTCCCCTCGCCGCCGTTGTCGGTGATCGGGACGAGCTTCCACTTCTGCTCGGCGCGCCCGTCACAGCCGACCGACGCGACGTCCTCCCGGGAGCCGGCCGCAGTCATGCAGCGGTCGCCGCTGCCGATCGTGTAGAGGCCGTCCCCGGCCGGGCGGATCCGCCAGTACTGGTTGGGGTTCGACTCGCTGAGCTCCACCAGGTGGACGCGGGACTGGTCGGGGTAGTTGTCGATCATCATCGGCCGGCCCGAGGGGCTGTCGCCGTACTCGAACATCCAGCCCTTCTCCCCCTTGTCGTACATCCGCCACAGCCGTCCGCCGTCGGGCCGGTAGACCTGGCCCTTGACGTAGTCGGCCGCCTGGCAGCGGTCCCCGGGGGCGGGGGCAGGCGGATCGACGACGTCGGTCTCGCGGCGCCGGTCACCCGTGCTGCCGAACTCCTTGTCCCCGATCTTGAAGGTGACGTTCGCGGGCCCGGTGACCGGCAGGTAGTACTTGAGGTCGATGTCGCGGTACTTGCCCGGCGGCAGGTCCTCGCAGTAGCCGAGCGTGAGGGTGAGCCGGTGGAAGTCCCCCTTCAGGCCCCCGGTGTTGGGGCCGGTGTGTCCGGGCGCGAGAGACTTGATCTCCTTGTAGTTGTTGTCCTTGACGACCGGCGGCGTCGAGGTCGGGATGTCGAACGAGATCTCGGTCCCCCGGCCGAGGGGCACCTTGCTGTCGTTGGTGATCCGCAGCTTGGGCTGGACGGGGTAGAAGTCGTTCGCGCCGGTGGGGAAGTCGACCAGCTCGGCCTTGACGTCGATCACGTCCCTCGGCTGCGGCCGTCCACCGGCCTTGGCGTTGCCGTACGCGCCCGCGCTCCTGAAGGCGTTGTCCAGGCGGGTCGTGAGGTCGTAACCCATGCCCCACTCGCCGCCCGGGCGCTTGGCGTAGTCGCCGGCGAGCTCCCAGACCATGGCGCCGCCGATGTCCTTGTCGGCGATGTATTTCGCCTTGGCGTCGATGGAGCGCTCGTTCTCGGTGGACAGGAACACCTTCTTGGAGTCGTTCCACAGCCAGGGCGCTTCGAGGGCGTCCGAGTACTTCTCGGCGTAGGTGCCGGTCACCTTCCCGTCCTTGACTCCGAAGGACTCCAGGTATCCGGGGGTGATCCCGTCCTGGAGGTTCTTGGTGTGCCACAAAGGGTTGGATCCGGCGCCGACCTCGCGGCCGTCCTCGGTGTCGTGCCAGACGTTGTCGATCCCGGTCGCGCCCAGACCGCACGACTGCGCGTTGGCCGGCCCCCGGCCTCCGGTGCCCTGCGGGCACTGCGACTGGTCCGGCATCGCCGCCGTCCCCCACAGCCCGTCCGAGCCGCCCTGCACGTCTCGCCAGCCGCGGGAGTAGTACGGGATGCCGAGGTTGATGCGTCCGGCCGGGAGTGCGCCGCGGTAGTAGTGGTAGGCCCAGTCGACGTTGAAGTAGCCGTGCTTCTGGAAGTCCTTGGTGTCGGCCCTCTTGTCGTCGTAGATGCCGGCGGCGGCCAGTTCGTTGTCCTTCCCGTCGTCGTACAGCGGTGCCTGCGGGCCGACGAACTTGTTCCACGAGCCGTGCAGGTCGTACGTCATGACGTTGACGAAGTCCTGGTACTGGAGCGCCTGCCCGGCGTCGAGCCCGCGCACCAGATAGCCGGAGGAGGATCCGGCGGAGGTGAGCAGGTAGTAGCGCCCCTTGTCGGCCCCGGCCTTGTCCAGCTTCTCGCGCAGCGTCTTCATCAGGGCGTTGTAGCCCTGCTGGAGGCCCTTGCGGCGGGGGTTGGAGACGTCCCAGTCCTTGGGGTTGCCGGTGTTGGGCAGGGCGGTCGGGTACTCGTAGTCGATGTCGACGCCGTTGAACCCGTACCGGTCCAGGAAGTCCGTCACGGAGTCGGCGAACGTGTCGATGCCCGCCTGGTTCACCGAGCCGTCGCCGTTGGTGGTCATGGCGTAGAAGTTCCGCGTGTCCGCCCAGCCGCCGACGGAGATCAGAGTTTTCACGGCCGGGTGCTTCTTCTTGTAGGTGTTGAGCAGGTTGAAGTGCCCCTTGTACGGGAGTGAGGGATCCATGGCGTTCTTCGCGCCGTCCCACGTCATGCCGGTCGCCGGGTTCTTGGCGTCGGACGGGTCGCCGATGGAGATCCGGTCGCCTTCGACGCGGGCGAACGCATAGTTGATGTGGGACACCTTGGACCAGGGGATGTTGGAGACGAGGTACTTGGGGTCCCCGTTCGTGCCGGCCCGCCAGCCGGTGAAGTAGCCGACGACGCGCCGGGTGCGGTCCTTGCCGACCCACTCGCGGCCCGATCCGTCGTAGACGTCGCAGTAGCGGGTGGACACGCCCTTGGTCGGGGTCATGCCCTCGGGACGGCAGTCGCCGGAGGAGGCGGGTTTGGTGCCGCGGTCATCGGCGGAGTCGTCGAAGGGGTCACCGGCGTCGCCGGTCCGGGGCTCCGGCTTGTCCTTGCGCGACAGAATGTCGAGCACCCACTTCTGCGCAGGGCTCCCGTTGCAGCCCCACAGCTGAAGCTGCCGTCCGTCGTCGGGCACGGAGTCGGGCACGTCCAGGCACAGGTCGGCGTTGACGTTCTTCAGCTCGTTGGCGTCGGTACGGGTCCACTGCTGGGCGGGGCTCCCGTTGCAGCCCCACAACTGAACCTTGGTACCCCAGGATTTACCTGAGTGGTCCGCGTCCAGGCACAGGTCCAGGGCCCGGACGGTTCCGTCGCCGGGCAGGTTCCAGTTCTGGGCGTCGCCGGCATTGCAGTCGGCGAGCCGGACGGCGGTGCCGTAGCCGCGCGAGCCGTCCTTGACGTCCAAGCACCTGCCCGTCAGGCCCTCGAACTGGCCGGAGGAGATCTCCTTGGGCGGACGGCGCACGCTGTCCGGGATGCGGATGGCACCGTCTCCCGCACCGAAGATCGACTGCCGCACGTCGCCCCAGTCGGTGTCGATCTGGCCGGTGGCGAGGCGCTCGTCGTTCACCGTGCCGGGATTGACCTTCATGGTGGCGTAGGCGCCGTTCTTGATGAACACCGTCCCCATGATCGGGGGCGAGGAACCGTTGTCGTGATCCCCTCCATGTGCCCGGTCCCGTTCGGTACCGGGCACAGGGGCGTAGAACGCCGCGTCCAGATCGGAACAGAGTCCCTCACCGCTCGGCGTCCCCTCGCTCGTGGAGCAGGTGTCACGCAGGACCGACCAGTTGTCAGCGATCTTCTTGGGACCGTTGACGATCTTGTCCCCGGTACCGTCGATGTCGATGGCGACCAGGGCGTACTGTTCCCCCTTGAAGAAGTAGGCGTTGTTCCCGTCGACGGCCACTGCGGTGTCGAAACCGTCGGCGAAGGCGGTCCCGCGGAGCGGGCGGAACGCATCGGAGATCTTCATCGGGCCGGTGGCAACGGTGCCGCCCAGGAGTCCCTGCTTTGCGGCCTCCTTGTCGAGCGACAGACGGAGGTACTGGTCACCCCTGAAGAGGAGCAGGTCGTTGGGGTGACCGGGAAGCCGGATCGCGGCGTCGATGCCGTTGACGAATACGGTCCCCCGCAATGCCGGAACGTCCTCGGAGATGCTCCGCGCCGCGTTCGGCCCCCCGGACAGCCCCCACGAGCGACTGCTCTTGCCGCCGATCGTCACGGTCTTATGACTCAGCCGCTGGTAGTTCGGACCGTTGAAGAGCAGGACGTCGGAGTGGTCGTTGAGGGCGACTGCTGCCTGGATGGGTTTGTCCGTCATCGAACACTGCCCGGGAGAGGATTCCGTCGACCGTGCGGACCGGGAGGCGAAGCGGGTGCAGCTGCGCTTCAAGATCGCGATGCGGAGCCGGTTCTCACTGTTCAGGGGATCGGTCAGCTCGGCATAACGATGGGGATCGTCGGCATTGGCATTGGACAACATGGTGCTGTTGCCGGCCCATGTGTTCATGGCGTCCTCGTCGGCCTGCGAAAGGGTATTTAGAGGCCTCCTATCGTCGTCCAGCTGCTCTCCATCGAGTGTTCGGATGACCCTGGTCCTGATGGCGTAATCGCGGAGCGCCTCCGCGATCACCAGGGCCATCATCAGAACACCTCCCCCCGCGACGGCTGCTGGTCGTCCCTGCACTTCCCTGGGGACGGGCGCGGAACGGAAGTCATCGATGGCCCGGTTGATGTTGTACTGGTTGACCAGCGGCCAAGTGTTGGTTGTGCCCGCGTTCCCTGTGTGGTAGTTATGCGTCCAGCCGCGCAGTTCGCTGTAGTTGCTGTCGTAAGTGAGCTGTCTCGCTTGACCATTTCCGAGAGGGAAGCGGTTAAGCCAGGCGGTTTGCGCCGGGGTGAACGTTTCGCGGAGGTACCAGACGTCCCGATTGGGCCCCCGAGGAGTGCCCCTCCTCGTCACGTAGAATCCCACGATGTACACGTCTTCCGGCCGGATGATCACCCCGATATCCGTGACGTCGCCCGGCGGCGTGGGCCCCGTATAGAGAGCGAGAATGCTCTCCGACCCCAGAACCGTGCCGTCGTCCGCGTTCGGCCGGGTGACCCGGTACAGGCCCCGGTACGGCGTCGAGAAGCGCTCGGTCAGACGCGCCATCAGGGCGCGGTACGCAGCGCTCGGGTCGTCGTCCTGCGCCGCAGCCGGCGGTGCCTGGAGAAGCCCCGCGGTCAACGCGAGGACCACCAGGGTCACCACCACGCCCATCCATCCGACCGGCCCACGCCCCCGTCTTCGCCGGCAGTCCACTTCACCGGTCGTCATCATCTGTCTCGCTCTCCCGCGCGGTCGTTCCCGTAGTAGCGGTCGTCCCCGCGCGCAGACAGCCGCCACCATCGCCAAGTCCGCTGATGTGGATCAGCAGCGGGTAAACGGTGGATCGATCAACAAAGTGGACCGACCCGGGCAGCGATGGGCTCACCTGTCCACCACTGCCCGGGTCGGTCCGGGCCGCCTCCGGCCCAATGCCCGCTCAGCCGCCGTCCGTGCCCGGCAAGCCGCCGGCGGGGACTAGCCGGCGGTTCGGGTGAGGACCCGTCCAGGAGGTAGTCGAGCGGGAGGGCGGGCCTGCCGTCACCGCCCGATCCTCGGGGCTTCTGCAGTCGTCGGCCGGCAGCATCAGGGCTGGTAGGACTGTGGGGCCCGGGCCCGCCGGCAGAAGCTGGCGAAGTGCAGCAGGTCGCCCGCTCAATGCCCCCACATGCACGGCTTCGGGGCGCCGCCGGAGAACTTCCAGACCTAGAACTTCCAGACCTGGGAGGCGGAGTAGTTGCAGCTGTAGATCTGTACCGGGGTGCCGTCGTTGGGGTTGCCGCCGCGGACGTCGAGGCACTTGTTGGACTGGGGATTGATCAGGACGTCGCCCTGGTAGCGAACCCACTTCTGGGCCCCCGAGCCGTTGCAGTCCCACAATTGGACGGGGGTGCCGTCGGCGGTGCCGCTGGACGCGACGTCCAGGCACTTGCCGAACGCGCTCATCGTGGCGCCGATCTCACCGGGCTGCTCGACGTACATCCACGTCTGGGACTCCGTGCCGTTGCAGCTGAAGAGCTGCACCGGAGTGCCATTGTCGTGGGCGCCGCCGCGCACGTCCAAGCACTTGCCGGCCAGCCCCACGAGCGGCCCGGCCTGTGCAGCCGCCTGCGCCGTCGCCGGCAGGGCGGCGACGCCGAGTGTAGCCAGGGCGAGGGCGCCCCATATGTGCGACTTCTTCGAAAACTGCTTGATCGATGCCTTCATCGGTCCGTTCCCTTTCCTAGGGGTTGATTGCTTCGAGGAGGTTAGGAACGGGCGTTCAACAGCCGATCAACGCCGATTGGTGACCTGTTGACCCGAGTTATCGGAGCCCGTGCAGCCCGAAGAGACCGAAGGAACCGAAGGGACCGAAGCGGCCGTGGAAGACGTGGGCACGGAAACGCAGTGACCCGTGTCAAGGAACACCACGAGCCGGTTGCTCCTGGTGCGGCATCGGCGGGAGGCCGGTTGCCGCGCCCGCCGGCGCCCGTCAGTCACCGGTCCCGGCTGACGCCTTGGCTGGTACGGGCCGGAGTCTGCTCCTCCCCGTTGACCGCGGGCCTCGCGCAGCGGTTGGCTTCCCTTCGCTCGTACTCCATCCATTCCTTCAGCAAGGGGGAGTCGCATGCGCTATCTCAGACGGACGGCCGTTGTGGCGGTGGCCTTAGGGACCTGTGTGACGGCGGTGCTGCCGACGGCCGCCGCAACGGGAGGGCACCGGGCGCGTACCGAGCGGGTGAGTGTCGCCGCCGACGGCGCGGAGGCGAACGGTGAGTCGGGGCAGGCGAAGATCAGCGGCGATGGCCGTGTGGTCCTCTTCAGTTCAGGGGCGGACAACCTCATCCCCGGCGACTCCCGGAAGGGCGGCCTGTTCGTGAAGGAGCTGCGCACCGGCAGGGTCGAGCGGGTCGGCGTGGCCACCGACGGCACACCGGCCGACGGCTCGACGTGGGACGCGGCGGTCAGCGGCAACGGCCGCTACGTCGTCTTCAGCTCGGATGCGACGAACCTCGTCCCCGGTGGCAACCCCACCGGCAGTACCGAGGTGTACGTACGTGACCGCCGGACCGGGCGCACCGACATCCTCATCGCGGGTCCGAAGCAGGTCCGCGTCGAGGACAGCGAACCGTCGATCAGCGCGGACGGCCGCTATGTCGCCTTCCTCTCCACTCGCAGCGACCTGGTCCCCGGGGACACCAACGATGTGCGCGATGTGTTTGTGAAGGACCGCTGGCGAGGGACCGTCACACGCGTCAGCGTCGCCTCCGACGGCACGCAGGGGAACGGCGAATCCATCTCCCCGGTGATCAGCGCGGACGGCAGCCGCGTCGGGTTCAAGAGCAGGGCGTTCAACCTGACCCCCGAGGCGGGTGCCGACCAAGACCTGCTGGCACGGCCGCGTGCCCGCGCGTTCTACGTGCACGAGCTGCGCACCGGCCGCACCGATCTGGCCGCACATTCCCTCACCGGATCGAAGGTAGCGGTTCTCACCGACATCAATCTGAGCCCGGACGGCCGCTACGCGCTGTTCATGAGCTCCGCCGGCAGCATCGTCGCCGGTGACACGAACGGCGTCGCGGATGCTTTCGCCGCGGATCTGCGCACGGGCGCCACCCGGCGGCTCAGCGTGGCGGCCGGCGGAACCGAGGCCAATGGCATGTCCTACGGGCACGTGGCCATGAGCGCCGACAACCGGTACGCGTTCTTCACGTCCGGTGCGTCCAACCTGGTTCCGGGCGACACCAACGGCCAGGAGGACGTCTTCGTGCGAGACCTGTGGACCGGCGCGATGGGGCGTGTCAATGTCGCGTCCGACGGGGCTCAGGCAAACGAGTTCTCGTTGAATTTCGACATCGACCTCTCCGGGCGCTCCGCGGTCTTCGACAGTGGGGCCGGCAACCTCGTACCCAAGGACACCAACGGGGGAAGCGACGTCTTCCTCCGACACCGGTGGTGAGCCGGACAGTTACGGCAAAGCCAATGCTGATCCTTCGCGGCCTCGGATTTCCCGGCCGAGCCGAGCGGCAGGGAGGCAGCCCCGCATTGCCACCCACTCGCTGAGCATCACGCGCGTATCGCCGCGGTCGGCCTCGGCATGCCGATCAGCTGGGAGGACCGGTGAGAGCCTTCCTCCCCGCCTATCTGTGTCCCGCGTGTCCGGCCACCGAGCTGGACGCGCGGTGTCGCCACCGGGTAGGTCGGTCGTCGGCCGAACCCGCTGGTCCCCGAGGAGCGGGGGCGGAGACCCGGCCACGTGTCAGGTCCTCGGTGCAGCTGAAGGACCCCGGCGCCTCGACTCGGTCGCCCCGGTCGTGGTCATCCCCAGCCGGAGCGATCGACGTCCCGGACGTCAGATGACGGGCTGACGCCGGCCAGCGGACTGGGCGGGCTATCCCAATGCTCCTGGACTCAGGGCCGGCCCACGGGGAGGGTGCTTCGCTCGGTTCCGGGCTGACGGGCGACGGTCAGCCCCACCTGAGGGCCGACCGTCGTCGTTCGTGGATACGTCATTGGTTTGTGAGGATGCTGTGGCCGCCGATGCGCCGACAGCCGGTGCGCTGCGCGCCCCGTATTCGCTCCGTCCCGTGCGACCGGGTTGCACACCCGCCCCGCCCCGGGTCTGGTGAGGTCGTCGGTGACGGTTGCTTGCCTGCGGCCGTACCCTCGTGGCCTTCCGGTCAGGAGGTCTTCTGCAGCAGCCAGGCGTTCGGTGTGAAGGAGGAGTTGACGAAGACGACGCAGCCGCCGCTGTAGTAGGTCTGCACCTTGGTCCAGCCCTTCGGCGGTTGTGCGGAGGCGCAGGCGTTGACCTGGGTGCCGACGGGGAGTCCGTCCAGTTGCTTGATCATCTTGATGTTCGAGCCGCTCATCACGCGGCAGGAGGCGCTGGTGCCCCAGTTCACGTCGACCCAGCCGTCCGGGGTCATCGAGTCGGCGCACACCGTGCGGGTCTCGCCCGGCGACGCGTGGGCCGGGCTTGCCGTGACGGTGGCGGCGAGCGTCGCGCCGAGAAGCGCCAGACCCGCGGGGCGGAGTCGTCTCATAGGGGTGTCTCCCAAGTGTGAAGAGTGCACTGATACTGCTGATGAGCGATCAGTGTCGGCCACGGCATTCAATGGCCTGTGTGAAGGGTTTGAGGAGAGCGTTTTCGGCCATGAAAAAGGCCGCGAAGGCCCTTCTCACGGCCTTGAGGAAGCCGCGAGAAGGGCCGCTGTGCCGCATGGGCGCGGGCCTGTACAGCACAGTCGTGGGCAGCGGGAGACGCCCGTGTGCACCGAGGGCGCTTGATGCGGACGGACGTGCGCGCCCCGACCAGTGACAGGCACGTGACTCCGGTGCCGCGGTTCCGGCCACGGTGCCGCCGCAAGAAACCGTTGGCGCAATCACAGCTGCCACTGGTATGTTTCCGGAGGCCGTGCAAGAGATTGAGGAGGTGGTACCCGTGAACGCAGTATCGACATGGGTGCTCCCCTCCAGGGACACGGTCGGGCGATAGACAGGTCGTCCGGGAGCGCCGATTCAGTGCACTCCCGAAAGGCACGACCATGCATTTCACTTCCGAGCAGCGCCTCGACGACGGCGTCCTCGAACGCGAATTCACCCTCAATGAGATCCCCGGCATCCTGTGGACGCCCGAAGCTGCATCCGCATCGGCACCGGCGCCGCTGATCCTGCTCAGCCCTCCTCCCCTCGGACTGCGCAAGTCGTACCCCCGGCTGGTCGCCCGGGCCCGGCAGGCTGCGGCGGACGGCTTCGTCACGGCCACCATCGAGCTCCCCGGAAGCGGCGACCGGCCCCGTTGGCCCGCCGCCGAGCAGGCCCGCGCCGACCTGCGCCGGGCGATGGAGGCCGGTGAGCCGGTCAGCGACGAGATCATTGACGCCCTCATTCTCCCGCTGGTCGACAAGGCGGTCCCGGAATGGCAGGCCGCCCTGGACGCCCTCCTGTCAGTGCCCGAGATCGGCGGTCCGGTCGGGTACTCGGGGGGTGTGATCTCCATCGGGACCCGGCTGGCGGTGGTCGAGCCGCGCATTTCGGCCGCTGTTCTGTTCGCCGGGAGTTTCGTCCCTCGCACCATGTTCGAGGAGGCCCGGCGGGTCACCATTCCGCTGCACGTCCTGCTGCAGTGGGATGACGAAGGGAACGACCGGCAGGCGGCCCTGGACCTGTTCGATGCCTTCGGCTCGAAGGAGAAGACACTGCACGCCAACATGGGCGGGCACACCGGCGTACCGCAGTTCGCAGGGGACGCCGCGGCTCAGTTCTTCACCCGGCATCTGCGGTGAGGCCGGGCCGGGCCGTCGGACCGGCAGCAGACGGTAGCTGGGTGGGTCTTCCACGGTGGGGGATCAGATCGGACTGGATCTGCTCGCCGATCTCGCACGGCCGGCGGCGACGGCCAGGACAGCAACGACGTGCGTGGAGGTGCGGGGGGTAAGGCCGGTCCCATCCCTGCCGGCTGTCCGAAGGGCAGCGGCGCGGGAGGTAAGGGAGGCCACAGCGCGAAGGACAAGAAACTCGCGAAGGGCCACAGTGGGGGCAACGCCTGTGTCGTGCTGAGCTGGTGACCCGCAAACCGTAAACGCCACGTTGAGCGCGGCCCACCGGTCAGGTGGGCCGCGCTCAACGTGCTCGGCTGTGAGTAGCTGAGTCACGAGGATCCCGGACAAGGCTGATCCGGCGGCGCGTTCGTCTACCTCGCGGAGGCCCGGTGCCGGATCGGAGGCGCCGCCCACTGGCCGTTCCTTCATCAAGGCCTTGGGTCCCTGCTGAACTCTTGGCAGGGGCTCGTGTCACACGACGTCATAACCGTTCGGTTTCTGCGGGCCTTCGAATGGCTGCGCAAACTCGGGGTGCGCAAGGACGGCAAGCAGGCAGGCCCCGGAGAAGCTCGGTGTGCCGGGCGGTGCGGTGTGGCACGGCAAGGGCTTCCCGACCGGTGAGCGCGGCGGACATCTGTCCCAGAGCGTGGGTCCGGCCCTGCGGGTGATCCACGGCGAGGTCGGCTGCACGGTCTACCCGAACGACGGCCACGCCCGGCGCCGGGCGAAGCCGAGGCCAGTTGCATCGTCCACCCGCGTGTCATGGCGGGCTTGCTCACGGGCTGGATGCGCGAAGTGCGACCGGGCGTCTACGCGGGTGTGACGACGCTGACGGAGCCAGGGTCCAGCCTCGGCGCGTGGCCGATTCCGTGGTCCATCGCCGACGTACCCGGAATGTGCGGCGGTTCTCCGCCCGTCGGCGGCCGCCGTGCGCATGCGCTGGTCGCCGGGGTGCACCGGGCCCGGGGGACAGGGACGCACCGCCCCGTCCGTCACCCTCCCGCGGCGACGATGCGCGCGAGCGCCCGTTCGGCGAGGGCGGCGATGGTGAAGGACGGGTTGGCGCCTCCGGCGTTCCCGGGGAGCAGCGAGCCGTCCACCACGTACAGGCCCTTGCAGCCCTTGACCCGGCCCTCCAGGTCCGTGGACCGGCCGATGACGCACCCGCCGAGGGGATGCCCGGTGAAGGGGTACAGGTTGTTCAGGGTCACCGGCAGGCTCCCCGGGTTGGCCTCGATGACGCGGTTGCTGTAGGCGAGCACGGCCCGGGCCGCGGCAGCCGACTTTTCTCGTGACCAGTCCGCCAGGACCACGCGCCGGCGTGAGGGGTCGTAGCGGAAGGTGCCGCGGTGGTCGGTGTCGACGGTCACGGCGAAGGTGGCGGTCGCCGGGAGGGAAGCGAAGCCGGACAGCAGCCAGTTCTCGACGCGCAGCGGCAGGCCGAACTCGGAGGGGAGGAAGGCGGTGGACGCGCAGGGCGCTCCCTGGACGGGGCCGATGGGCTCCAGGGGCTGGGAGCGCAGGTTCGCCTGGTCTCCGTTGTCCCCGAACCCGGTCCCGAGGCTGTCCGGCAGGTCCGGCAGCCGGCCCTCCTCGCGCGCGGCCACGAGGAGCCGGTTGGTGTTGAGCGTGCCGGCGGCGACGAACAGCATGTCGCAGGTGTACTCGGTAAGGCCCAAGGCGGTGCCGTCCTCGCCGAGTCGGCGCACGACGACGGAGTACGTGCCGTTGCGTCCGCGTCCGACGGACCGCACCTCGTGCAGGGCGCGCAGCTGTACGTGCCCGGTGGCGAGGGCCGCGGGGAGGTACGTACGGGTGAGGTCCCGTTTGGCGCCGTTGCCGCAGCCGAAGTCGGACTCGCCGATGGTCGCCGAGGGTTGGACGGTGTGGGCGAGTTCGCGGCGGACGACGTCCCAATCGAAGGCGGAGTCGACGGGACGGGTAGTCATGCGCGCGTTTGCCATCTGCCGGTCCCACAGCCGTGAGTGGGTGAACGGGGCCGAGGCATAGACGTCGCGGGGCATCGGGGAGGTGCGCAGCATGGTCCGCACGGTCGGATACCACTGCGTGCTGAGCTCTTCGTAGGAGAGGCCGGAGGGGTACAGCCGCTCGAAGTAGCGCTTGGGCGGGGCGACGGTCACTCCGGTGTAGACGACGGAGCCGCCGCCGACGGCTGCTCCGCACGCGATGTCGAGGTGGGGTTCCTCGGACAGTTCCATGACTCCGGGTGCCGGGGTGACCGGCACCGGCAGCATGCCGGGCCAGCGGGTGGTGCGGCGGAACCAGAACATCGTGTCGGTGATGCGGGTGGACGAGCCGAACAGGGGACGGCGGGGGAGCGTGGGCCACTCCCGCCCGCGCTCGACGACCAGGGTGTCGACTCCGGCCCGGCCCAGGCGCAGGGCCGCGACGGAACCGCCGAAGCCCGATCCGATCACCAGTGCGCGGAAGTGCGTACGGGAAGCGGCGGCGGCGAAGGCCCGGCTGCCGGGCCGGCCGAGGACGGCGTACGCGAGACCGGCCAGCGCGCCCCTGGCCGCCAGCCCCACCAGCTCCCGGCGGTGCGGATCGTGCACGAGTGCCTCCTGGTGCGTTCGGTGTGCGGGCAGCCGGCCCCGCCTCGGGACGGAACCGGCTCTGCGTGGTGCTGCACCGAGAACAACCGGCAGGGGGCCGCCCCCGTCACGGCTCACTGGGCGCGGTGACCTGGTCGCCGAGGGGGTGGTCGACGACATCAGCCACGAGGGCCTGCGGGTCATGCCGCGAGGAGGGCGTGTCGTTTCAACGCATAAAGGCCTGGAAGGCCTTCCGTGACCCGGACTATGCCGCCAGAAGGCCCGCGTGGAGCACCTGTATGCGATCGCCGGCGGCGAGGTCATGCCCGAGGTCGGCGAGCCCGACGTCGTTTTCTGCTTGGATGAGTTCGGGCCGCTCAACCTCCAGCCTCACCCGGGTCGGCAATGGGCCGAGCGCGGAGACGGCACAGGGACCCCCGACCGCGCGCCCAGGCCCCGACGGCGGGCGACTTGCACCGCCCGCACGGGGTGAGGCATCTGTTCGCTGCCCTGCGCTACTTCGCGCTGGACGGTACCGACCACGCCAGCCACAAGGAGCAGGGAAGCGTGATCCGCCGCTGCATCATCTGGCGAAACAAGCACATCGCCGATGAACGCCTTCGCAATGTTGTCGTCAGGGCAAACGCTGGGCTGAGTCAGATGACGGCCCGGCGATAGACCTGCCGTGAACCACCTTCCGGGCCCGGATCGGCGGCCTCGGCCGGGCTGAAACCAAGGCACTCATAGAAGACGCGTGCACCGCTGGCGACTGCGCCCGGGTGGTCGGCCCCGAAAGTAATCACCTCAATGCTGCCCGGACCCCTCACGAATCTACGTATCGCGTCCGCCATCAACGCACGACCGACGCCCTTCCCGCGTTCCTTCTCCGAGACGACGAGCCAGTGGACGTGGTAGACCGGGGTCTTGCCACCAAACAGCAGGCCGCCAAGGACATCCGATCCCGAGACGGCGACGAGCGCCGTCGAGCGGCGAATATGCTTGTCCACGGCGCTATGGAAACCGGGATTCTCAACCATCGGGCCGAACCAGTGCTCGACCTCAGCTGCCAAGCCGAGAAGGCCAGGCAAGTCCTGCTCTCGTGCGAGTTTGACGATCATCCGCGCAGTCTGGCAGACGTGGCGAACGTTGCCGGATGCGGCGAGGCCCAGGTTCCGTACCGTCTGAGCCATGGCACTCGGCCCCGCGGGCCGAATCGCCGGTTCGCCGGCGCCTTGCTCACCGGGGGACGTCTTCAGCCTGGATCTCGGTCCGGATCCGGGCTCGGATCTCCCGGACCTCCCGGGTCTCCCGGACCTCCCGGACTTCCCGGGCCTCAGATCGGATCTCGGCCGTCAGGGATGTCTCCTCTTCGCGTTCGGTCTTGGCCCACTGCCGGTGCCGGGTGAGGATCTGCCACAGCGCACACCAGCCGGCCGCGAAGCCGAGGTAGGCGCACACTATGACGGCGGGGGACCAGCACAGAGCCTTCCACAGCGGCAAGTCATCGGTGCGGCGCCAGTAGATCAGTGCCGGAGCCAGGTAGGCCGTGAGGGCCAGCAGTTGCCAGGCCGGAACGCCGAGCCATGCCGGCCCGGCCAAGAGACGGAGCCTCTCGTCCCCGCCGCCGGACAGTGCGCGGAGGAGCAGATAGTGCTGGACGACCGAGCCGGGGAGAGTGACGACGTACGGGACGAGAAGGTAGCCGGTGAGCTCGATACGGCCCAGAACGCCGACCGCCTGCCGGCTCCAGAGGTCCGGCAGGCGTGTGAGGGCGCTCATGTGGCCGTGGTACCAGCGAGTGCGCTGCCGTAGCAGGCGGCGGGGGCTGGTGAGTCCCTGCTGGGACACGAAGGCATGGGTGGTGGAGGTGACCGTCCAGCCGCGGGCAGCGAGGCTGATGCCCAGGTCGAGATCCTCGGTCAAGGAGTCCGACCAGGGGCGCGAACCGACTTGGTCGAGGGCGGAGAGCCGGCTGAACTGGCCGTTGCCGCCCATGCTCACCGTGCCGGTGGCGACCCGGCCGAACTGAGTGACCGCACTCAGCGCCCAGAACTCCAGGTCCTGCAGCTGCAACGCCCAGCGGTTCCGGCCACGGATGCGTACCGCCAGCTGTGCCCCGCCCACCGCGGGTTCCTCGAACAGCTCCGCGACCCGGCTCACTGCGCCCGGCGTCATCCGGCCGTCGGCGTCCAGCACGCACACCAGTACGCGCGCGGGGTCGAGGCCCTCGTTGGCGACGTGCACGCGTACGACCCCGAGTGCGGCGTTGAGCGCGGCGCCCTTGCCCTGCCGGGCTTCGGGGGGCGCCCTGCGGATCAGAGTGATACTGCTCCCGCCCACCGCGCGTGCGATGCGTGAAGTGCCGTCGTCGCTGCCGTCGTCGACGACCACGATGCGCACCCCCGGCTGTCCGTCGAGCAGACAGCGCAACGTGTTGGCGATGACGCGCTCCTCATTCAGGCATGGGACCAGAACGAAGACGCTCCAGCCCGACGGCAGCGGAACGGGTCCGTCATGCGTCCACCGGAGCTGACCGCGCAACGAGCCGTCTGCGCGGCGGAGACGGAAGGCTCCCAGGGAAAGGAGTACGACGTTGTAAATGCCGGTGAACGCGGCGATGGCAAGGGCCATGTGCTGGACGACCGAGTCCAGTGCGGCCATGCGAAGCCTCCCCCGCGCCGATGTCGCGCAGCTCGGCCTCCGGGGACCTCGGAGGCGACTGCCTCGTCGTTCTTGCCTCGATACCTCGCTACCCGCGCATGCTGCTGGAAGCACCCCAATATCCTCTGATGAGGGAGATTTCCAGAACATTCCGGGCTCATCCATGAACGCCCCAGCGCAGGAGATTTGCGCCGGGTGGGAGAGAGCGGGTCTCCCAGAGCGGTCCCGGCTGAATCAAGCGGGGCACGGCTTCGGCCGGTGTCCAGCGGCAGCACTCTGGCACGGCCGGCCGGCCGCACTGAGAACCGGCAGATCGGAGTTTGCCTACCGGGCCGAGAAGATGCCGAACGGCGCCGATTGATGCCGATTGATGTCGATCAAAGCGATCGCCAGGAAGCGCGGGATCGCCAGGCACACGGTGCGGCGGCCGGTGCCCAGTGACGCGCGCCGTCGAAGTACCAGCGAGCGCCGAAGGCCCCGATCGTGGACGCGACCGAGCCGCAGCCCCCGCGAGCTGACGGAACAGTAGCCGGACATGCCGGCGAATGCGATCGCCGAGCAGATCAGCTGGAGCCGAAGCAGGACCGTAGCCAAGGGCATCCGCTGCGCGTACCGGGCACCGATCGGGTGAACCCCGGGAGGCGCGCAGTCGCTCCAGCCGGAACTCCAGCGGCAGCGGAGGCGGGTCGCTGAGGACAGACATATGTTGAGTGGCAGGCAGCGGCGGGGCGGGTCAGGGACTGCGCTCAGCTCCCGGTGCGCCACTGGTGGTCCGGCAGGAAACGGACATCGTACTGCTCGGGCACCGTGGCGAACTTCTCCCGGCCGGGAACCACGGGCTCCCGAGGCAGGGTGAGCTCGTCGGTGGGTGCGCCGAAGTTCTCGAAGAACCGCTCGAACGTGCCTCCGGGGCCGGCGGCCACGCCGACGACCCGGCTGTGGTGGCGTTCCATGCGGTACGCATGGGGGCAGTTCTTCGGCACGAAGCCGAAGTCACCCGGGGTGAGCAGCTTCTCGTGCTGGTTGCCCTGCAGGTCTTCCACGAACAGCCGGACGGCGCCGTCGGTGATGTAGAAGACCTCATGCGTGTCGGGGTGCGAGTGAGCGGGGATGATGTCGCCCTTGGGCCCCTCGACGGTGAAGAAGTTGAAGGTGTTCTCCGTCTGCTCGCCTCCGGCGTAAACGGTGACCAGATCGCCGAAGAGATGGGCGCGGTCGCCCATGCCCTTCTCGATGAAATAGGGCACACCCGGCTCGGCCGGTATGCGGGAACGGGTGCGGTAGCGGGTGGCGTACTCGAAGGTCATGTCCGTGGTCTCCCGGTCATCGTGAGAAGGGGGGCAGTTGCGGGACCAGAGACCGGCCGCTCCATCCCGTCCCTTGGGCTTTTCGGTCATGCGCGCACGGCCGAACCCTGCGGTCGTCATCCGGGCCCGCGCCGCCGTGTTCTGTGCTCGCCCTCCACGCTAGGGCCGGTCCGGCATGCCGCTCCCATAAACTTGGGACACGTCATGAAGAAAAACGGACACCCCGCCGACGGCCGGCCGCCGTACGACATTGCCGCGGTCCCGTACCGTCCGGCGCTCGGTGCCCCGCCCGGCATCGAAGTGCTCACGCTGCCGCGGCTGGCCGAACGCGCGCGGGAGAGCGGAATCGACCCGGCCCGGCCCAGCCGCCCGGCGTTCCACCAGCTGATCACCGTGCGGGCCGGAGCATTGCGCTGCTCGGTCGACTTCACCGCACACGACATGGCCACCGGCGACTGGCTGTGGGTGCGACCCGGGCAGGTCGTGCAGTTCTCCTCCACCCTGGAAGAGTCCGAAGGCGCCGTGGTCGTCTTTCCCGCCGGTTTCATCAGCGGTTCCACTACTGCTCTGCTACGCGCCATGGAGCCGCACACCCACGGCGAGCACATCACTCCACCCGAGCGGCAAGCGCGGTACCTCGACCGGGTTCTCGACGCGCTGGAGGACGAATACGCGAGCCTGACCGACCTGCCGCTGGCAGCCCACATCGAGGCCATGCGCCACCTGCTGTCCGCCCTGCTCATCCGCCTGGCCCACCTCGACCCGGTCATGGACCGAGAGGCACCGGGCAACCAGACGTTCCACCGCTTCCGGGAAGCGGTGGAGAAAGACTTCCCGCGGACCCACCGCGTCGAGGATTACGCGGATCGGCTCGGCTACAGCACCCGCACGCTCACCCGGGCCACTCGCGTCGCCGTCGGCCGCGGGGCCAAAGAATTCATCAACGACCGCGTGCTGCTGGAGGCCAAGCGCCTCCTGGTGCACACCGCCCTGTCACCCGCCGCGATCGGCGAACGCACCGGCTTCACCCACCCCACCGCCTTCAGCGCCTTCTTCCGTCAGCACACCGGAACTACCCCCACCGCATTCCGCGCACTCACCTCACCCAGGGGCACCTCACCGGAGCGGTAGGCAGAAAGCCGTCGTTGCGTTCGGGCACGCGACGGTGGCTTGGAAACCTTGCCGATGCGGACGGCAGACCGCTGAGCTCGTTCCTCATGGCCGGGTGCCGTGGCAGCCCGTGACCGGTCCCAGCAGACGGTGTCCCTCCGAGAGCCGGTTTCATCCTGCGCAGGCTCTACGGTCCGACGGTGACGGCACACTCTGCCAGGCACCGGAGCCGGAGCCGTTTTGGCGGCAGGACGAGCTCCGGCACTGGATGGACCCGCCTAATGTCGTCGACCTGGACCCGCTCCCAGTGGTTCTTACACACTTTTGCCGTTGCTCTGCCGTGGCTGTGAAACGCGCCCGGCAACGTTGTGCCCGCACCTGAGACAAAGGAGAGGGCGATGACGTACAAGAGCACGGTCCGGCGCGCGGGGCTGACGGTGAGCATGACGGCGGTGATGGCTTCGATCCTGCCGGCGGCGACTGCCACCGCCTCCGCGTCAGCCTCCGCCTCCGCCTCCGCCTCCGCGTCCGCGTCAGCCACCGCCTCCGCTCCCAGGAGCGGCCACACGGCCACGGTCACCCCGGATTGGTGCCCGGACGTGGACGGGCACCAGGTCGACTGCGGCCGGCTGGACCGCCCGCTCGTCGCGGGGAAACCGGAGCTCGGCGAGGTCGCCGTGAGCTACGCGGTGGTGCGCCACAGCGCGCCCGGCCCCGCCGCGGGCACCGTCGCCGTCAACCCGGGCGGCCCGGGCGAGACCGCCATCGAGAAGGCCCAGGACTTCGCCCGCGGCCTGGAGGGCGGTGGCCTGCTGAAGGACCATGACCTGCTTCTTGTCGACCCGCGCGGCACCGGGGCGTCGGAGCCGATCCCGTGCGGGGTCACCGACGCCGCGTACCGCTTCGGCACCCGGGCCCAGCAGCGGGCCGCGGTCGAACGGTGCGCCGCGAACCTCGGCCCCAAGGCCGCCGCCTACACCTCGGCGGCCACCGCCGACGACATCGACGCGATCCGCGACCACCTCGGCATACCCCAGCTCAGCTTGTACGGGCTGTCCTACGGCACCTACCTGATGCCGGTGTACGCCTCCCGCCACCCCGAGCACGTACGCAACATCGTCCTGTCCGGGGCCTTTCCCCTCCACGACGACCCGCTGGCGCGCCCCAGCGCCCAGGCGGTCTCCCTGACCCTGCGCCGCGTCTGTGAGCGCAGCGTCCCCGTCGCGTGCGACGGGGAGCAGGCCGTCAAGAACCTGGCCACCGCCGCCGCGCGCCTGCGGGACCGGCCCATCACCATGCCGATCGCCACCGAACATGGCATCTACAAGAAGAAGTTCACCGAGGACAAGCTCGCCAACCTGCTCTTCGAGTCGGCCAGCAGCGGAGTCGGCCACGAGCCGGAGAAGGAATCGCTGCTCGGGCAGTTGCCCCACGCGCTCGACCGCTTCGTCAAGGGCGATGCCGAGCCGCTGCGCAAGCTGGTCGCGGAGGAGGGGAAGACGGGCAGCACGGTGGACCAGGCGCCGTACATCGCGGTCGCCTGCAACGACTACCGCAAGCCCTGGTCGAAGGACGCGCCGCTGTCCGTGCGGTGGCGTCAGTACCGCGCGGCGCTGGCGGCCGTGCGTTCCGGTGAGCACGGTGCGTTCAGCACCAAGGGCTTTACCGAGGGGCACACGGACGGCGGCGACGTGTGCATCGGCTGGCCGGGCGAGAACACCCCGGACCCGCAGCCCACGGACATCGAGTTGCCCGACGTCCCGGTCCTGGTGCTCTCCGGCGACCTCGATGCCAACACGCCCGACGCGAACGGCGAGAAGGCCGCCGCGCAGTTCCGACACAGCCGGTTCTTCTCGGTCCGCAACACCGGTCACGTGCCCGAGCTGGAGCCGAGCGGCTGCGTCACCGGGGCCTCCTCGCACTTCATCCGCACCGGCGAGGCGGGCGACACCTCCTGCCTGCGTACCCTCCCGCCGATCACCGTCACTCCGGTCCACGCTCCGGTCCACGCTCCGGTCCACGCGTCGGTCCGCGCGTCGGTCCACGCTCCTGTCCACGACTGACGGGCCGGCGCCGTGACCCCGTCCACCACCGGCGAAGATGATCACATGACGGATGAAACGGGACACCGCCGGACGGTGCTGGTCGCCGAGGACGACCCGGGAGTGCGCAGCACCCTGGACCAGTTGCTGCGCTTCGAGGGCTACCGGGTGCTCCTCGCCGCCGACGGCCTTGAGGCCCTGGCCCTCCTGGAACGGGAACGGCCCGACCTGGCGGTGGTGGACGTGGTCATGCCCGGCCTCGACGGCCTGGGCCTGTGCCGGATGCTGCGCAGGCGCGGCGACCGGCTGCCCGTGCTGGTCCTGACGGCCCGCCACGAGGTCGGCGACCGGGTCGCCGGGCTCGACGCGGGCGCCGACGACTACCTGGCCAAGCCGTTCGCGACCGAGGAGCTCTTCGCCCGCATACGGGCGCTGCTGCGGCGTACTGAGCCCGCCGAGGAAGGCAGGGCGCTGGCGGTCGCGGATCTCACCCTGGACCCCTCGTCCCGGCGGGTGTTCCGCGGGGAGCGGGAACTGGACCTGACAAAGACGGAGTTCGACGTGCTGGAACTGCTGCTGTCCCACCCGGGCGCGGTCCTGGGCCGGTCGCAGATGTACGAGCGGATCTGGGGCTTCGACTTCGACACCACCTCCCGCTCCCTCGACGTCTACATCGGCTATCTGCGCCAGAAGACCGAGCAGGGCGGCGAGCCTCGCCTGATCCACACCGTCCGCAACGTCGGCTACACGATCCGGCTCGCGTGATGCCCCGCCCACTTCGCCATTTCCGTACCCTCCGCCCTCTCCGTACCCTCCGCCCTCTCCGTACCCTCCGTACGAAGATCACCGCCGTCGTCGCCGTGGCCGCCGCGCTCGCCATCTCCCTCGCCGCCCTCATGTCGTACCGGGGCGTGAGCGCGCTGGTCGCCGACGAGCTCGAGCGGGGCCTCGACGACCGTGCGAGCACCGTCGTCAGCCTCCTCGCAGCCGGCCTGACGCCGCCCGCCCGTCCGGACATGACCGAGCAGATCGTCTCCGCCGACGGCACGGTCAGACCGCTGGCGCCCGGCCGCGACGTCCTGCCGGTCCCGCCGGGCGCGCTGCGCGTGGCCCGGACGGGCAAGGGGGTGAGCAGCGTGGACATCGTCGTCTCCGGCACCGAGTACGACACTCTCACCAGGCCCCTGCCCGGAGGCGGGGCCGTCATGGTCGCCCAGAGCTACGAGAACGCCGCGCACGTCGACGACCAGTTCAAGCGGCGGATCACCTGGACCACCGCGGGCGCCATCGGCCTGGCGGCGCTCCTGGGCTGGCTCGTCCTGGGGCGGATCCTGAGACCGGTGCGCCGGCTGGCCGTCGCCACCCGGCGCATCACCACCACGCAGGACCTCGCCACACCGCTGCCCCCCGCAGGATCCGATGAGATCGGCCAGCTGACGCGCAGCTTCGCGCACATGCTCGCCGCGCTGCGCCGCTCCCGTGCCCAGCAGCAGCAACTGGTCCAGGACGCCAGCCACGAACTGCGCACCCCGCTCACCTCGGTGCGCGGAAGCGCCGAGCTGCTCCAGCGGGCGCGCGGCAGGCTCGCCCCCGAGGACGAGGAGAAGATCCTCACCACCCTGGTCACCGAGACCGCGGCCCTCGACGAGCTGGTGCGCGAGCTCGTAGAGCTGGCCACCGACCGTTACACCGAAGAGGAGCCCGAGGCCGTCGATCTGGCCGTGGTCGCGGAAGACGGCGCGCGGCGCTGCCGTCTGCGAACCGGGCGTGCTGTCCTCGTCATCGAGGACGACACGAACCCGCCGGTGCCCGTACGAGCCCGGCCGCGCGCGCTCCAGCGGTGCGTGGACAACCTGCTGAGCAACGCGGTGAAGTTCAGCCCCGAGGGCACGCCGGTCACCGTGCGCGTCGGCGGTGGCAGGCTGGCCGTACGGGATCAGGGACCCGGCATCGCGCCTGGCGAGGAGCAGGCCGTTTTCGACCGCTTCTACCGTGGCCCCCGCACCCAGGCGACGCCCGGCTCCGGCCTCGGTCTGGCCATCGTGCACGACATCGTCACAGCGGACGCCGGAACGGTCTTCGCCGGCACCGCGGATGGCGGCGGCGCGGAGGTCGGCTTCGTCCTCCCGCCCCACGGCGACGACGGTCCGAACGGCCTGTCGGCGCGGGGACGTTTCCGCAGAGGCGCACGGGCTACGGCCGGGTTGTGACGACTGCCGCGATTGGCGAGAGGGCGCGCAAGCTCGCCAACCGGCGCCTCCTCCCGGCCCCGAGGCGTCGGCCGAGGAGACGCCGAGCGGTGACGGGACCGCTCCGTTCGACCTGCCGATGGTGACCGAGTACCGGGCCCGTACGCTGCCCGTCGTCTTCACTGTCGCGACGTTCAACATGCCTTTGGAACTCGCCTTTGGTCTGCGCAGATGTAACGCACGGCCTCCGTGCTCGGCTCGGCGCGGGCAGAGGCGGCCGGGTGTAGTCGAGCCCGGTCGCCGTAACCGAGGCCGGCGAGGTGGCGGGTCAGCGTGCCATCGCCGCACCCGATGTCGAGTGCGAGGCGCCCGCGGCCGGGGCCCGCGTACTGGCCGAGGAATGCGGTCTCGGCGGTGGTGAGCGGGCTGTACCGGGGGCTCGACGCCCACAGCTCGCCCCAGTAGGCGGCAGGGTTCTCGATTGTCACGCTGGTTCTCCTTCCGGGCTGGGCGGCCGAGGGGCAATCGAGGGGCCGGGGACGTGGTGCAGGGTGCGGATCGAGGAGGCGAGGAGCACGAGGAACGGGATGGCGAGCGCGGCGGTGCCCAACGCGAGGGTGTTCCACAGGCCGAGCCAGGTGCCGGATGCCCCGGCCAGGAGGGCGGCCAGCGGCCGGGTGCCGTAGGTGATCCACTGGCCGGTGGCGAGCATGCGGCCCTGCATGCCGGGATCGCACAGGGCCTGGCGGATGCTGCGCTGGGTCGAGCCCTGGATGGTGGAGACCGCGAGCTGGGCGAACAGGCCCGTGGCGATGGCCACCTGCCCTGGTCGCCCGGGACCCACGAGCAGGAGCGGCAGTTCGGTGATCGGAAGGACGGCCAGGGCGGTGAGCATGACCCGGGCCGGGCCGTACCGGGTCACGAGCGGGCGGACGGCGAGTGCGCCGGCAACTCCGCCGAGCGCGGCCACGCTCAGCAGCGTGCCCAGCGCGGTCGCGGAGTAGTGGAGTTCGCGCAGCAGGTACACCGACCACACGGTGGTCAGGACGGCGAAGACGGCCGTGAAGGCGGTGCCGGTCACCAGCAGCGGCCTGATCGTGGGGTGGCGCACCACGTACAGCACTCCCTCCTTCATCTCGCTGCGCAAGGTGGGCGTCTTCACCGGCCGTTCCGGGGCGGGTTCCGGCGTGCGGATGCTGCCGAGCAACAGGGCGCACAGCAGATAGGAGGCGACGTCGAGGTAGACGGCGCGGGCCGCACCGAGGACGGCGACGACGGCGCCGCCGAGCTGGGCACCGGCGCAGTCGGCCAGAGACGAGACGGCACCGGCATTGGCGTTCGCCTCCAGCAGCCGGTTGCGGGGCAGCAGGGACGGCAGGTAGCTGATGCGGGCGGTAGAGCCGAACACGACGGCCGTCGAATCGACCAGCGCCACCGCGAACAACAGCTCCAGCGACAGACAACCGGTGGCGTCGGCCAGCGGGACGACCGCGAGGGCCGCGCTGGAGACGAGGGCCGCACCGATCATCGTGGGGCGTTTGCGGTACCGGTCGGCCAGGGCCCCGGCGGGAAGGGCGAACAGCAGCGGCGGCAGCCGCTCAGCGAACGCCAGCAGTGAGGCCTCCCACACCGAGACGTGCAGCGCGACGATGGCGATCATCGGCAGGGCTACGGACGTGACGCCGCTGCCCACCAGGTCGACCGCGTTCGCGCTCCAATACCGCACGAAGTCCCGGTGCCGCCACAGACTGCTTCCCTCTCCCGCCGGGGCGCCGCTCACTGCTGTGCGCCCTTCTTCACCGCGTCGGAGGGCTTGCGCGGGCCGGGCACCGCAGCGTCCTGGTACTTGCGGGCCTGCATCTCGTACAGCTCGCTTAGGGAGGGTGCGGTGGTGTAGGTGAACGGTTCGCAGACGTCGGTGCTGTGGTGGCTGGCTGCGGTGAGGGCGGTGGTCAGGCGTTCGCGTGCCTGTAGGTTCGCGGTTGCTGTGGCGTGGAGGGCGCCGAGGGCGAATTCGTTGCCGCAGCCGACGGCGGCGTATCCGTCGGCGGGCTCGGCTACCTGGTAGTCCGGGTAGACGATGAAGAGGCGGCCGTGAATGCCGACGAGGAAGGTGCCGGCTTTCTCCTGCTCGGATTCCTTGCGTGCCCAGCCCGCTTCTTTCAGGCAGGTGCGTAGCTTGTTGACGAACCGGGTCGTCATGAAGGCGTCGAGATCGCCTTTGGGTTTGGGTGTCTTGAAGGCGTGGTGCAGGAGCTGGCCCATGCGGAAGCTGCCGCAAAAGCCCAGGGCGTAGGGGCCGTTGCGGAAGACCTTCGGGTCCTTGCGGACGGTGAGTCTGCATCCGGAGATGCCGGCGGAGTCCCCGCCGATGTGGACCCGGTCGTCTTCTACGAGTCCGACGATCACGGTCAAGATGCGCTCTCCTATCGTTCCTGGTCGAGTTCGCGGAACATCAAGCTGGGGGCGAGCGTGATGCTCGTCCGCGGGCAGCGAGCGGTCAGCCCTCTGGTCTTGGGCTCAGGCGCCTGCGGGTTCCCCCTTCCTGGAAGCGGGTACGGTCCCGTTCCCGTACTGGGCGGCCTGGAGCTCGTACAACTCCCGGTAGTGGCCGCCGGTGAGGGCCGTCAGTTCGGCGTGCGAGCCGGATTCGAGGAGCCGTCCCTGGTGGAGGACGTAGATCACGTCCGCGGTGGCCGTGGCGGCGAGCCGGTGGGTGATGAGCAGCACGGTGGTGATGCCGTCATCGGTGAAGGAGCGCAGGGAGTCGAACATCTCGATCTCGGCCTTCGGATCGAGGGCAGCCGTCGGCTCGTCGACGATCAGCAGATCGCGCTCGCGGTAGACGGCGCGCGAGACGCCGATGCGCTGCCACTGGCCTCCCGAGAGGCGCACGCCGCGTTCGAAGTCCTTGGCCGCGATGGAGTCCCACCCGTAGGGGAGTTCCTCGACCACGGTGCGGATGTCGGCCCGTTCGGCCGCGGCTTCGATCTTCTCCTGGTCCAGCGGCTGGTCGGGGTCGCCGATGTAGACGTTGGCGCGGACGGTCATGGGCCAGCAGTCGACGTCCTGCGGGAGCAGCGCGATGCGGTCGAAGACGCTTTCTCGGTCGGCCTCCCGGACGTCGACGCCGTTGTAGGAGACGGTCCCGGTGGTGGGCAGGTAGGGGCCGGCGATGAGGCTGGCGAGCGTGGTCTTGCCTGATCCGTTCTCACCCACCAGGGCTACTACCTTGCCCTTGGGGATGGTGAGCGAGATCTCTTGGAGTGCGTCGCGTTCGGCGCCGGGGTAGCGGAAGGTGACGTCGTGGAGGACGACTTCGACGCCCTCGCCCTCCACGCGGGCGCCGTGGTCGGGGATGGCGAGCTGGGCGCCGAGCCGGATGGAGTTGTTCATGTCGGTCAGGTACAGAGACTCCTCGCACATGCGGTTGAGCTGGGAGACGATCTGGTTGAGGTAGCCGGTGGCGTTGCGGATCGCCAGCACCGCGGTCCCGGCCGCGGCCAGCGGCATGCCGCCTGCGACCAGCAGCCACCACAGCAGGCCGTAGGCGACGATGCGGGCGGTGCCGGACATCGCGGCCGTAACGATCTCCGTCCTGGCTTCCGCGCGCGCCAGGCGGGCCTTCTCCGCCGCCGCGGTACGGCCCATGTCTGCCTGCGCGTGGATCAGCAGCCGCCCGGCGCCGTGGACGCGCAGTTCCGGGGTCGCGCTGGCCCGGGTGATCGGCCAGAGCAGGACGTCGGTGGCCCGGCGGTGGTCGATCCACGCGTGCCGGGAGGCGTAGGCGCGGCGCATGACGACTACGGCGCCCCACCAGCGCGGTGCCGCGATGAGCAGCAGCGCAGCAAGCAGCAGGGGGTGCAGGGTGGCCAGGACGATGCCGGCGGCCCCGAAGCTCATCAGGCCGCTGATGATCCATACGGAGTTCGACAGCATGCGCTGTACGGAGTCGGTGCCGTACTGGCCGAGGGCGAGCTGGCGGTGGATGTCCTTGTCTTCCATCGCGGACATCTCGACCCGCGTCATCATGCTGTAGTACGCCGTCCGGCACGACAGCTCGATCTTCGGATACAGGCGCCCCTCGATCTGGGTGATCAAGCACCCCAGGAGCACCGACCCGGCCGAGGACGCGCCGCCCAGCAGCAGCGCGGGCAGGGCCTCGCGCAACTTGGCCGGAGTGGGCCCGTCGGCGAAGAGATGCACCAGCACCTGGTTCGTCGCGACTAGCAGGAACGCCGACATCGCACCGGAGGCCAGCTGCGCAGCAACGAGCACCAGCAGGGCGCGGGGGTCTTCGCGCCA
This sequence comes from Streptomyces sp. URMC 127, assembly GCF_051386535.1. NCBI lineage: Bacteria > Bacillati > Actinomycetota > Actinomycetes > Kitasatosporales > Streptomycetaceae > Streptomyces > Streptomyces sp. URMC 127. Next base: position 14,322 of record NZ_JBPQTW010000004.1, on the reverse strand, counting down.
CGCGACACGGCCGATCATCGCGAGCATGCCGGGGAACTGCCGGGCCATGGCCCAAAAGCTCATGCGCAGCAACGGGTCGGAGTACTTCGCCCATGCCTTGTCGTGCCGCAGCGCGCCGGAGAACAGCAGCTTCTCGCTCTCCGACAACGGCGCCCGCTTCGTGGCCGTCACCGGCTGCCCCCTTGACGGGGCAGGGGGCACGGGCTGTAGGGGGCGGCAGACGCCCCGGTGGCCAGGGCCCAGTACCGGTCCCCGTAGGACCAGTGCCACCACTCGCTCGGGTAGTTGACCAGGCCGGCCGATGCGAGAGCCGTGCCGAGGAGCTTCCTCAGCTCGCGCGAGCGGGGGCTGATGTTCGTCGCGGCCGTGTAGCAGGCGCCCTTGCTCTCCTCGGGCGTCGCGTCTGTCCGGGTGCCCAGGTCCAGCTCCAGGCCGTCCGCACCGGCAAGGGTGATGTCGACAGCCGCCCCGGCGGTGTGCGGGCCGATCTCCGGAGGGGCGACATACCGCGACGCTCCCGCACGCACCTCGTCCTCCGACCACGCCGGGTTGAGAGCCCGCAGCGCGGCGGCATACTCCTCGAAGTACCGGGCCTGCAGGGCGGGCGGCCGGTAGCCCTCGACAACCAGCAGCCGCAGCCCCTCGGGGAGACCCGCCTGGGCGGCCAGCAGCCGCTCCAGCACACTCTCGCGCAGGTGCGCGAACGCCCCCTCCGCATCGCTCCTGCTGTGGTCCACCAGCAACGTCGACCGGCGGACATCCACCAGCGCCTCGCCGCACTCCTGGATACCGATGGCCGCAACCCTCGGGTCGCTCATCAAAACGATCTCGTCCATGTCCCCTCCTCCTCAGCCGTTCTTCGCACTTGGAGCGGTGCTCGCCCGTTTCTGCCTCGTCGTCTTCACGCCGCTCCTTCCGCCGGCCAGCCGTGCTCGGACAGCAGGGCACCGGCGCAGAACTGCTTCAGGACGGCGGCGGTGTACGGCACGCAGTCCGCCGGCGGCCGTGCGGGATCCGCCCACACCAGGGCGGAGCACTTCTCCGGCTCCCGGTTAACCGGCTCGCCCGTCCACCGCTGCGCGGTGAACACCATCCCCATGCGGCCCTCGCCTTCGGGGCTGCGGTGGTGGATGGCGTGGCAGAACTCCAGATCCCGGGGCGCGATCGTGACCCCGACTTCCTCGGCGACCTCGCGAAGGGCCCCCTGGGTGACGGGCTCGCCGGTCTCCAGGTGCCCGCCGGGCGGGCACAGCAGCCCGGAGGCGTACACCGTGCCCGCCCGGCGAAGCAGCAGGACGCGCCCGTCAGCACGCACCATGAGCACCATCACGTCGACCACGAGCCGGTAGCGCGGTTTCGTCACGCCCACCTCCCCGTGGCCGTCCCAGTGCGGCGGCCAGGCGCCTGGTCGTGTTCGAATCTCAAACGCACCCCTGTGGCATTGGTGAACCGGTCCTGGTGGTGATGCACTACGCCTCCTCGTTGACGAGCGGGTCGGACGAGTGATCGGAAAACGGCCCCCGGATGGGTGTGGTCACGGCCTCCCGAGGGCGGTGTGTCGTTCAGGAATTCGAGTGACCGTCAAGCGGCCCCTGGCTGCTGGGCAGGCGGCCCGCCGGTCGATGTGCGATTCACTCCGGCGGGGCCGCTCACCCGATTCGGTACTTGCATTGCTGACGGAAACAGCCGGGCCGATGCCTTGGCCTGCCTGTCTCCGGACAGGTGGTGGTTACGGATTTGCGCGTTGATGGGTGACGCACACGGCACTGCTCTCACCGCCCCCAGACAGGCTGCTGTGGCGCAACCGACCGTCGCGGCCACCCCAGCGTGATGCCTTGCTCGAATCTTCTCCGGTCCTCGCGGAGGGGCGTAGATGCCCAGCTGCCGGGCACGGCGAATGGCGTGCCCGCGGGTGCGGGCATGGAGCGCGCCCAGGAGGTACATCTGGGCGCGCTCCACTTGCTTGCGGGCTACGACGAACGGCTGGCAGAGCGTGGGCAGCGGGAGAGCACGGGAGAGCAGCGGGGGAGCAGCGGCGTATGAGGCGAGCACGCTCAGTTACCCGGGCTTCAGCGCCGGACGCTCCCCGCCTGCGAGGGTGGGAAGCGGGAAGGCCGGGTTCTGGTACGTGGAGTGGATGAGTGCAGCCGTACGCCCCGGCACTCGCAGGACCCGTGCTGCTGCCTGGAGCAGGCGCTGTACTTCCTGTCGCGTCCTGGCCATGTCTCCGGCGACGCCTGTGTGGAAGCTGCCGAGGGCGAGCAGGGTGAGGGCCACGCCCTGCCGTGGCTCCAGGAACGAGGTTGTCCGCAGCGCCTCCAACTCGTGCTCCTCGCCGTCGGGGGAGCGGTAGTTCAGAGCGAGAAACGGACCGGCGTGCACCGGGTGCTGGAGCCGGGCGGCAACATGGACGATTCTCATGCCGCGAGGCCGGCCACAGCCGACAGCAGCCACGCCCGGTCGAACCCCGCCCGCAGTGAGAGCGCCTCACCCAGCGAGTACCGCTGCACCCCGGCCGGGTCCTCTTCTCGTGCCGCCGTTGAGCGCGTGTCCGAGGCCCCCTCGTTCCTCGTAGAGCACCGTCACCGGCAGGGAGGCCACGGAGGGCGTGCGGCACAGGAGGGGGCGGGGGTTGGTGTCGACGACGATGACGTCCAGGGGGCCGCAGTAGGTCTGGGGGCGAGCCGGTCCAGGAGGGCGCGCAGACCCCGCACCTGCCCGCGGACGGCGACCACCACCGTGACCGCGCCGCCCATCATCGCGTGCCCCGCTCGGTGCGCGGGGTGGTGGCGACGGTGGCCTCGACCGGCAGGTGATCCGACAGGCCCCGGGTGACCTCGGTGTCGTGCACCGTGATATCGAGGACATAGAGGACAACGGGGGCGGCGAGGCGGTTGGCGAGAATGAAGTCCGACCGATGGTTCAGGAGTTCTTCGGAGCCCCAGTAGCCGGCCGTGCGCTGCGGGGGCCGGTCGAGCAGCTCGTAGGGGTCGGCGAACCCGGCAGCGGTCAGATGGCCGATCGCGCGCCGGTCCGTGGCGCCGAAGCTGCCGTCGGTGTTGGTGAGGCAGTGGCGGCTGCGGAGGTTTCTCGGGATCTTCGACCAGTCCGGCTCCTCGTCGTGGAGGCCGATGGTGTTCAGGTCGCCGGCCAGGAACACGCGCTGGCCGTTGCCTTCGTAGTCGTCGGCGTACCCGGTCAGCCACCGTGCCTCGGCGAGCCGCTCCTCCCCGCCGAGGAAGCACAGGTGGGTGCCCAGGATCGTCACCCGCTGCGGGGCATCCTTGAGGTACACGACCAGCCGTGCCAGCCCGTGGTAGAAGGCACCCCGGCAGGCGTCCGGGTCGTAGGCGTACACGCGCACGGTCTCCGGGCGGATCAGCACCGCGAGGTGATTGCCGCGACCCCGCGCGGAGAGCACCGGCGGCAGGGCGATCATGCCGAGGCCGTCCGCCAGCTCCCACAACCGCCACCAGCCACCCTCCTCCCAGCCCCGCAACTCCGAGACCACCAGCACGTCCGGAACCCGGCTCGCCAGAAAACGCCGCTTGCCCCCGCCGCCGCTGCTCGTCGCCGCCCGCATCGATGCCCCCGGTCCCGGTGTTGTAGACGATGATCCGCGCGCTGGAAGAAGGGTCCAGATGCGAGGGCAGCACCGGGTCACGGCCCCCGGGCGAGGCGCTCGTGGCGGGCGTGGGGTGGGCCGGTACGGGAGTGAGCCCACGGGGGCGGTCGGGCAGTGAGCGCACGTGGGCCGACGGCGACGGTCCGTGAAGGCCGGTCTGCTGCGTGCTCGTGGAACGGGCCAGCATGGCGATATGTCCCTATGTCCCTTGATCGATTCGGAGAAGTGCGCTGATACGCCGCGGCGCTTGCCGGGCGCTGAGCGGTAGTCCGTCCGGTGATTCGGGCCCCCGTCAGCGCGGCAGGAACTTGGTGCTTCCGGACGCACAGCGCGAAAGGTCTGCAAGTGCCGGGTCTAGGTGAGGACGGCCGGCAGCAGGCCGAGCCCGAAGATCCACGGAACGCCGCACAAGAGCAGCAGCCGCCTGGTGCGCGGGCGCCGGTGGCGGGCCCGGGCGTGACGTCTACGCCGCGGCAGGGGGCGCTGAACCGGCGGAGGGCGCCAGGACGGCACCGACGCCACGCACGTCGGCACCGGCACGGGTGCGGGCCCGGGGTTCGGCTCGGGGCACCAGCGGTGCAAGGCGTCCCAAAGACGTTCGAGGTCTTCCGTCGAGACGGGCTCCGTCGCTCCCAGCGCCTGTTGGAAGCCCTCGCGGGCAGCGGCTTCGATGCGTTCGCGGTTCACCCTGTGCTCGCCTCCGGCCAGGTTTCGCTGCCCGGAGGCGGGAGCAGCTGCCCTTCGGCCCGGTAGAAGAGCCGGTTGCCGGTGAACCCTGTCCGGCCGTGCAGCCAGCGGGCGTTATCCAGCAGCACGGCCTCGCCGGAACGTAAGGAAATCGCCTGCTGGTGCCGGGCCAGCAGGGAGCGCAGCACCGGCACATACGGCTGGGTGTGTTCGGGCCACCGCAGGAACCCGTCCTGCCGTAATCGCACGGCGCTCAGCCGGCCGGCCCGGATCTTGAAGACCGGGGCGAAGAACGCCTGCGTCCCAGACCCGAAGTACGCGGCCCTCGGCAGGGAGAGGGCCTGTGCGGCGTCCGGCCGCGACCGTAGAAGATCAACGTTGAGGGCCCGGCCGTCGGCCAGCAGCACCTCCCCGCCCGTCCGTGCCTTCTGCGCGCAGGCCAGCAGGACCAGGCGTGGCGACCAGCGCAGCGTGGCCCCGCATGTATGCAGATCCACCGGCCCCCGGGTCAGGACCGCACCGTCAATGCGGTGCGCGTGCTCACGCGTATCGCATATCCCGTGCAGCCCGTACGGCCCCGCTCCCGGGTACGGGCTGGTGTCCATCACCTGGGCTGCGAAGTCGGCGACGTCCTGCGCCGTCGTGAGCCCGGTCAAGGTCACCAGACCGGTCCGCTCAAGCTGTTCAACGATCACCTTGAGCCCGTCGCCGTCCCAGCCGGTGACCAAATGGGCCTTGAACAGCCGTGGGCTACGGCGCTGACGGGGCTGGCCATTGATCTTCGGGGCCGCCGAAGCGTGGGCAGAGCTCATCGGGCGCCCCGGCTTCCGCTCACGGCGACGTAGGCCCACATGGAGAACTGCCCGGGGCCCACCCGGCGCCGCCCCCAGCAGCCGCCACTCAGCTCCTCGACGAGCAGCAGCCCGCGACCGTGCTCCGACTTGCCGTCGTCCACTGAGCCGGACGGTCGGGCGGCAACGGCTGCGGACTCTTCCTTGCTGCCTCCGTCCTCGACCTCGATGAGCACGCCCGCGCGGCCCTGCGTGATCTGCAAGCTGATCTCGCCACCGGGGCTGGGCACAGCGTGCTGGACGGCGTTGGTCAGTAGCTCGGTGGCGCAGAGCTCTGCGACGAAGACCGGTTCCTCGGCGACGCCCCACCGGGTGAGGGTCTGATTCACCGCACGGCGGGCATCGCTGACCGCGCTCGCTTGCGGCGCAACGCTCATCGCCTGGAGGCGCTGAGCCCGCAGGCGGGGGCGCTTGCGCAGCGCGGGAACCGTCGGGGACACCTGGGGCAGGGAGGCTGATGAGGCCGTTGCGACGCTCATGCCGCACCGCCCGCACTGGCGGGGATGAAACCCGGGGGAGCGGGAGTACTCGGATAGCCCAGGGCCCGGTAGCAGCGTCGGGCGCCCTTGAACGCGGTGCGGGCGTGCAGCCACCGGTGGTTGTCGATCAGGTATCGCTGGCCGGCTTCCAAGGGCAGCATCTGCTGGTTCCGCTCGGTCGCCATCCGGAACTCGTGCAGGTGCATCTGCGCCAGGGGATTCCAGCGGACGAGGCTGTCCTGCCGGTAGCGCACCGAGACCCACCTGCCTTCGTGGTGGGCGAAGGCAGGGGCGAAGACCCAGGTGCTCGGACCGAAGAACCCCGCACGCGGGCCGGACAGGACAGTCACCGCGTCCGGGTGCCGCTCCGCGAGCTCCGCGTAGGGCGTGCGGCTGTCCACGAGCAGGGCCTGCCCGCCCCGGGAAGCGGGCTGCGTACACACCAGCAGCACCAGCCGGGGAGGGCTTTGCAGCGCTGTGCCTTCGGTGTGTAAGGACAGCTCCTCGTTGGTGAGCCCGGCGAAGCCGGGGCGTTCGTCATGCCGGCCGGTGTTGTAGATCGCCGCGAGACCGTCTGGGCCGCTGTTCCGCTGGCGCTGGATAACCATGATTTGTTGGGAGAAGGCCAGCACAGCGGCGTGGGTGGTCAGCCCGCCCAGGGTGACCAGACCAGCAGAGCGCAGCCGGTCGGCCACCCTCTTCACCACACAGTGCAACCCCAGGCCTACGAAGTGGGCGGCAAAGGGATCCGCCCCGAGCGCGAACTTCCCTGCCAACTCGGGTGAGTTCACCGGGTACTCCCTCAGGGCAAAGACGTTATTGGGTACGTTGAGCGAACCGCGAAAGGCACCGGGCGGGTATGACGTCAAGGGCTGGAGTGCGGCTAAAGCTGCTAAAGATCGTTTTCCAGGCAGGGGCGGGCTGTGGCGCGTACACGAAACGGCCAACTGGCGGCCGTCATCGCAGAAGCCGGCTGGTCGCAGGCACAGGTAGCGGCGCGCTTCGTCCGAGTGGCCGCCGAAGTCGGCGCCGACCATCTCACGCACGTCACCCGCTCCCACGTCTCGCAGTGGGTTCTGGGGTCGCAGCCTGAAGGGCAGGCGGGCCCTATCTTGTGCGAGACGCTGTCGCGAGGGCTCAGACGCACGGTCACGCCATCCGAGATCGGTCTTCGGCCGTCGGACACCTACGCGCCAACCGCTCCTGAGTGGAGCGTCGACACACGGACGGTGCTGTGGGACCTCGGGAGCAGTGACTTGGACATCAACCGCAGACAAGCCCTGACCAACACCGCCTACTCGCTGGCCGGCCTTGCCCTGCCCGGACCGCACTGGTGGGACGACGCCCCCGGACGGGCCAGCAGCCGCCCGCCAGCATCCAAACGCGTGATCGGTAGCGCCGACGTCGAAGCCATCCAGGAGATGACGGCCTTCTTCTCCCGGCGCGACCAGCGACGCGGCGGCGCCGACGGGCGTCCCGCCGTGGTCGCCCACCTGCGCTCCAGTGTCGCTGACGCCCTCAACGGCACGTTCCCCAGCGAACGCCTGCGGCGCGATCTGTTTTCCGCAGCAGGAGAACTGACCTACCTCAGCGGATGGATGGCCTTTGACGCCTCCCAGCAGTCCACCGCTCAGGCGTACTTCACGCTCGCCGTACGTCTGGCCGCCGAAGCCGACGACCCACCGCTGGCTGGGCACATCCTGCGCGCCATGGCCCACCAGGCCGTCGACCTCGGCCACTCCCGACAAGCGCTCGACCTGGCCGAAGCCTCCGTCCATCGCAACCGGTACCGCCTCGCCACGCCCCGCGAGAAGGCTCTCCTCGGAGTCGTCCACGCCCGCGCCCTGGCCGTCGCTGGCCAAAGGCAGGCCGCCGTGGCCGCCTTGCTGCGTGCTGAGAATGACCTGAGCTCCGCCCACGAGGGAATCGAGGAACCCGGCCGGACCTTCTTCTTCTCGGAAGCATCCCTGGCCCACGAGACCGCCTGCGCACTGCGAGACATGGGCGACCTGAAGGGAGCACAGCAGCAGTTCAAACGCAGTGTGCGCACCCGCAAGGCGGAAACCTTCAGCCGCACGCACGCCGTGACCCTGGGCTATCTCGGAGCTGTCCAGGCCCGGCAAGGCAACGTTGAGGCTGCCTGCGCGACCTGGTCGAGGGCCCTGGACGCGATGGACGGTGTTCAGTCTGGCCGCGCCCGCGACACCGTGGTCACCATGCGCAGGGTGCTGTCGCCCTTCCGTCACCGGGGTATCGTCGCCGCCACCGAGCTGGATACCCGAGCCCGGGGGATCTTGGACACAGTAGCCTGACGCGACCATGAGGAGCGAGGATTCCCGAGACCGGGCCCCGTGCTCCCCGCAGCGTCCAGCGGAAGAGGGGAATGTGATGACCGAGCCGATCACCGTCGAGCCTGTCGCAACAGTCGTGGGCGGACGCATTGAGCCCACTGACGACTACTGGGGAGGCACCCAGTCGATCATCCGTATCGACCCCGATCGGTTCCCCGTCGACAGCGTTCAGGGCCTGGAGGAGTTCTCCCACCTCGTCGTCGTGTACCGCTTCCACCTGATCGACCCGTCCGAGGTGCACCTCGGGGCACGGAGCCCCAGGAACAACCCCGACTGGCCGGCCACCGGAACGTTCGTCCACCGGAACATGAAGAGGCCCAACCGCCTGGGCATGTCCTTCCCCCGGCTCCTCAAAGTTGACGGCCTCGACCTGCACGTGACCGACCTTGATGCCATCGACGGCACCCCGGTCATCGACATCGCCCCGTGGTTCGCCGAATTCGGGCCGCGCGGCCAGGTCAGCCAACCAGCCTGGCCTACGCAAATGCTGGAGAACTACTGGTCGCTTCCGACGGAGGGCTGAAGCACAGGGCGCGCTGCCCCCTCCGTAACCCCGCCCGCGAGGCCATCAGGTTCCAAAGACCTGCACGCGGAAGTCGTAGAGCCTGGGCCGAGTAAGCGGGCGTTAGCACGCTGCCTCCTGCTGTGTGTCCGCTGACGTTTGGACTCACGACTCGGTCTCCAGGGCTGGCACGGGGCGTGTCCGCGCGGCCGGCCCGGGGAGCCACTCGAGCCTGGGCGCCTGCGGTGGGCCGGGTCAGGGGTGGCCTTGCGGGCGATCAGGAGACGGGCGCCCGTCTCCGAGATGCGTTTGCCCCTCACTTCGGCTATGGCCTGGGGACCAGGTGGGAGGCGGAGGGCAGCGCGACGCCGTAGACGCCGGGCACCTCCAGCGTGTCCATCAGCCCGGTGAGCGTCGCTGAGGTGACCTTGGCAACGCGTTCGGTGAACAGTCCAGAGAAGGTCAGCTCATGCCGACGGCAGTACTCGGCCGGCGACTGCTCGAGGGCTGCCTCGCGTTCCGCGGGGACGTTGACCAGCCGCAGGAAGCCGTAGACGAACCGGGCCGCTGACGTGGCGCTGCTCGGTAAGGGGTTCCATGGAGGTGACCGTCCAAGAGATGAGGAGGTGGCGACATTGGAGCGCTGCCCGGTGAACAGAAGGCTGTGACCTGCGTGTTGAAGCGTTCTCCCATGTGGGCGGCAGCGAAATGACGTGTTGTTGCACTTGTGTTGCACTTGCGTCCCCCCGCATGCGTGCGTCGTGCTTGCATGAGCTCTCGGAAGGGAGCGACGCGTGGCGACCGTGCACCACTGGACCGATTTGGAGGCTCGGGCCCTGCGGCTTGCCCTGCGGATGAGCATCCGCGCGTTCGCCGAGCATCTCGGCGTCGCCGTGGGAACCGTCTCCAAGTGGGAGAAACACCGGGCGGCGACGGAGCCTCGCCCGGACACTCAGGCGATCTTGGATACCGCGCTCGCCCGCGCGGATGCGGCTGTGCATCTGCGGTTCGAGACGTTCCTCTCCGAAGTCGGCGGACCGCCCAGGTTATCTGCCGCGTCACCTCGGCCGGCCCCAGGACCTGGGAATACGAATCGTGGACCGACGACCTCGATCGGGCCATCGTCGCCTTAAGCCGCCAGAACTTCGCCTTCGCCGGCAATCTGCTCGGTCGATGGTTGAACCGCTTCCAGCCAGACGAGCTGGACGACAAGGGCCTGTACCTCCTCGCCCGCTCGACCGCTCTCCTCGGCGATCTCAAGCGCGACCCGGGTGCGGTGGTCCGAACGATCCTGGAGGACGATCTGCCGCCGCCATCGAGCCTCTCCTGGCCAAACCACCCGTCTGCGTCACATCCGCTGCCTCATGTTCGAACATCTCAGCGGCCTGCCCGGCGACCTCGCACCCCCGGCATTCGCCACTACCACCAGCGAAATCCGCGCCGACCTGGCGCACTACACCAGCCAGATCACCCCCGAGATCGCGCACGAACTCGACCACGAGGCCAGTTCCTTCCTCGCTCGTCACGGAATCCGTGATGGACCCCTCACTTGGCAGTCGCCCATCTCTCTCCTGGACGGGATGCAGCTGCCCGGCCCTGATCCGGCAGAGGTCGACATCAGCACGCTGCACCACCTGGTCCGTGAGCGCAGTCTCCCGCCTGGAGTAGCCGCTGAGCGCCTAGGAACCACGATCGATGTGTCCGCTATCTCCTGGATGCGCACCCAGCACTTGCCCCACCCGCGCCCCTCGCGGCGTGGCCAGCAATGTCGAAAGCTCTGGACGCCCCCCCCCGCGCGAGGAACTGGTACGGCTTCACGAAGAGCAGCGCCTCACCCTCGGAGAGATCGAAGCTCGCAGCGGCGTCAACCACCAGATGATCAGCAAACTCGCAAAGTTCTACGACGTCCGTCTCCGTTACCCACGACATCACCGAATCAGCGTGACTCGGGAGTGGCTTTATGAGCAGTACGTCACCCATCGCCGGTCTCTGCACGATATCGCCCGTCAGCTGGGTGTCGGCCGATCAACCTTGGGTGCCTGGATGAAGGATCACAAGATCCCGACGCGGCGCACAGGAGGACGCGAAACAGCCCTTGCCCAAACACGCAGGCTCATCGAAGGAGGCGACCAAGCCCCCAGCCTTCTGCGACCAACGCTCTTCAGCGCGGCAGCACTCCGACGCCTAGAACACTTCGCGGCCACAAGCCGCCACCCCAGCTCAAAGCCGCAGCAGTCTGCCGGCATGGACGTCGGCACTTTCGCGGCCCAAACCCGGCGCCTCGAACGAGACCTCGGGGGAACAGTGCTGATCCTCGGGACCCAACAGCAGCCCTTGAGGCTCACTCCCTTCGGCGAGTAAGTCCTCGAAGCCCTCCACGCCTTCAAGGCCGCCAGCGCGGCGGTGACGAGACCGCGAGAGGAAATGGCAAGGAACTGAGACTGCAGCCGAATAACATGGCTTGAGACAACGAGAGACCGCCCTGGTCACAGCCTCGGCGAATGACATCAGAATTGAGACCCTACAACCGTTCTGTAGGGTCTCAAAAGCCTTGGCAGAATCTCACGGCAGTCGGCAGATGGATGGCAGAAATGCCACTGTCGTGAGACTCGCAGTTGTCCTGTCGCATTGAAGCTGTCGGATTCTCACCGCTTCTCGTTCGCGGTTTCGGATTCTCATTGCGTCGTGTGCTGAGCGGGGATGTTCGTCCCGTACATGGGGGTTGATCTCATTTTCCTGCTCTGGTTTTCGCTGTACCTGTCACGATCGTTCTGGCAGGTACGCGGAGCCGGCCTGAGCCGACGATTCGCGCGGATCTACACCATCCTCGGAACCCAGGACCCCTCTACCGGCACTTCTGTCTCTACCGCGAACGAGACCTCCGTGAGGCTCCGGTCTAAGTTCGACTCATGGACGACACTGAGATCACCATCAAGCTCACCCCGGACGAAGCCCTCGTCCTCTCGGACTGGCTGGAGCGAGTTCAGATGACCGACCTCAGCCGTCTGGTCGACGACCCAGCCGCGTGGGCTCCGATCCACAAGCTCACAGGGACGCTGAACAAGGCACTTCCCGGGATCTTCGCCGCTGACTACGCGGAGCGTCTGGATGCAGCACGGCGCCGCCTGAGGGAGACCATGGGCAGCTTCGTTGAAGAGCAAGACGGCTGAGTCAGCCGTCCCATCCGTCAGAACAATTCCGTGAAAGCCATGTCCGTTGAGAACGTCGAGGGCCAGCGTTCTCAATCAACGTGACATCCCACCAGGTCAGCGGCTCGCCATCTGGCAGATGCACGTCGACGGGGCAGTCGCGGATGCGGAGAAGCTGACCGAGTGGCTGGCAATAGGCTCAGCAGGCCCGACATCGGTTAGGAGGCTCGGATGTTGCGGCGTACGGCGTCGAGGTAGTCGGTGATGGCTTGGTGGTTCTTGGTGAGGCATTCGATTTTTTCGGCCATGCGGTCGCGTTCGTGTTCGAGCGTTGCGACCATGTCTGGCGTGACGTAGGGCATGTGGATCGTGCGGGGGGTGTTCAGGCAGGGCAGGATCTGCTTGATGATCCGTGTGGGCAGCCCTACATCGAGCAGGCCTCGTACCTGGAGAACCCGGTCAACGACGTACTCCTCATAGTCCCGGTATCCGTTGGGCAGTCGATTTGACTCGATCAGTTTCTGCTCCTCGTAGTAGCGCAGCAACCTCATCGGAGTCCGCGTGCGCGTCGACAGCTCACCGATCCGCATATCCCTCTCCTTGCCCTCTGTGGCTGGCGTTCTGTGACTCGGCACACACCGAGTGGACCTTCACACTAATGTCAACCATCGATGATAAGGCTATGACACGACCAGATACGCTGACGCCTCGCTCGACAACGAACGCCCGGCTCCCGCTGGCGGGTCTTCTGGCCTTGGCCGCCACCGGGTTCATTACGCTCCTGACCGAGACGATGCCCGCCGGGTTGCTTCCCGAGATGAGCCGAGACCTGGGTGTGAGCGAGGGTGCTGCCGGGCAGAGCGTCACCGTCTTCGCGATCGGGGCGATCCTCGCCGCGATCCCGCTCACCAAGGCGACGGTCGGCTGGCCGCGCCGGCACCTGCTGCTGGTGGCGATCGCAGGATTCGCGATCGCCAATACCGTCACCGCGCTCTCCGATAGCTTGGCACTTACGCTGGCCGCCCGGTTCCTCGGCGGCATCGTCGGCGGGTTGCTCTGGGCGCTGTTGGCCGGGTACGCGGTACGGATGGTTCCCCCACCTCAGCGCGGCAAGGCGATGGCGATCGCGATGGCGGGCGCAATCGTTGCCCTGTCCGTCGGAGTTCCTGCTGCGGCGCTTCTGGCCAAGCTCGTCGAGTGGCGATACGCGTTCGGGATCATGACCGCCCTCACGCTCGCGTTGATCGTGTGGGTCATCGCGGCGGTGCCGAACTTCCCCGGACAGCCCAAGGGCTCGCGGCTCCCGCTCACCCGTACCTTCCGCATTCCCGGCGTAGCGGCCGTGCTCCTCGTGACCCTCACGTTCGTGCTCGCGCACAGCATCCTCTACACCTACATCGCCCCGTTCCTCACGCCGCTCGGCATGGCAGGGCAAGTCGACGCAGTGCTGCTCACCCTCGGCCTGGTGTCGCTGGTGAGCATCTGGATCGCCGGAGCGCTCGTCCATCGGCACCTGCGCCTCCTCATGATCCTCGCGTGTGTGCTCTTCGCGACATGCACGCTGCTGCTCGGCCTCTTCTCCGGCGTGCCCACGCTCGTCTACGCCAGCGCGGCGCTCTGGGGGCTCGCGTTCGGCGGCACCTCAACCCTGCTGCAGACCGCAGCCGCCGAAGCAGCGGGCGACGCCGGCGATGTCGCCCAAGCACTCCTCACCACCGGATGGAACGTCGGAATCGCCGGTGGTGGCATCATCGGGGGCCTCGTCCTCAGCGGATTGGATGCATCCTGGCTGAGCTGGGTCGCGCTCGCACTGCTCGTCCCTGCACTCGCCACTGTGCTCATGGCACGCACACACGGGTTCACCAAGGGAGAACTCAGCAGCCGCTAAACCACCGCTGCCCGCGACCCGAGAAATGCCATGACTTTGAGACTGTCCTTCAGGACCCTGCGGTGAGACAACGGGCAAAACCGCAGGTCACTAAAGATCAACATGTCATCGAAGTCGAGACCCTACATGAAGACCGAGAAGCCGGCTACCGGAGAAGCACGTGAGCGCGTACGTACCACCGTCCTGGCCCGTGTCCGTCAAAGGCGTCGCTCTTGACGCTGCGGGCCGTGTTCTTCTGCTCCACAACGAGCGGGACGAGTGGGAGCTGCCCGGCGGGCGCCTCGAACCCACCGACCCCAGCCCCGAGCATACGGTCGAGCGGGAATTCGAAGAAGAGACGGGCTGGAGATCAAAGCCGGGCCCGTCCTCAGCGCGTGGCTGTACGAGCCGACCCCCGGCCGCCGGGTCCTCATCGTCACTTACGGCTGCACTGTCCTGAGCCCCGACGTGCAGCCGGTGATCAGCCACGAGCACAAGAAGATCGGGCTCTTCCCCGAAGGCCAGGTCTCCGGGCTGGTCATGCCGGACGGCTACAAGCAATCTGTTGCCACGTGGTTCGCAGCGTCGAGAGGAACCTGGCGTGGCTGAACCACCCGCCGCGCCATGGCACGGTCGAAGGGGTTGTCGGTTCTCATCCGGCGCTTCAGTGTCTCGTTCGACATTTCAGTATTTCAGTAGCCGCTTCAGCAAGACGTGGTGAGCATGTGGCATGTGGCATGTGGGCACATGTAGGGACCGGCGTGCCGGCGAGTCCCTGGAGGGGCCAGATGCGCGGGTGCTGGTGGGGGGA